>JAKALZ010000049.1 GCA_021813065.1 bacterium | reverse complement strand
GCGCCTCGTCGCTCTGGAGATTGTCGAGATCGGGACCCTCGCCTCGCTCTCGCGGGACGAGGCTCAGGCGATCAGTCCGAAGGGGCCGGAGCTGGTGCTGCGCGCCCGCTGCGTCGACGATTCGCCGGTCAATGCGGAGCCGCCCGGCCGGCGGGCGCTCTCTGCCGAGTCCACGCTGGAGCCTGATTCGGCGGACCCCGAACTGCTCGCCTGGCGCGCGAGGGAGCTTGCCGCCGGCCTCGGCTTTCGGATGCGGAAGGAGGGGCTTGGCGCGCGAACGTTGCGCGTGCGGATCACCTACACCGACGGCGGCCTCGCCGCGAGAACCGTGGGCGCGGCGCGAGGGGCGGGCTTCGTGGCGGACATTCAGTTGGGATTCGCGGCCGAGAGGGCGTTTCGCGAGGCGTGGTCGCGCCGTGTGAGGGTTCGGCGCATTCAGGTCGAGCTGGAAAAGTTCGAGCCGGTGGGGCCAGAGCTCGACCTGTTCGACCCTGAGCCGGAGACCTCTGCCGCGGCGGCCTTGGCGCCGGCACAGGGCGAGGGCGTCGCCGAGTCGCGCCGCGCGGCGATGCACGTCAAGATTCAGGGCGCCCTGGACCGCGTGCGGGGGAAATATGGACCGAGCGCACTCGTTCCTGCAGCGAGCCGTGTGTACGGAGCCGCGCCATGCTGACGCCTCTTGTCGCGCATTCGGCGTACTCGCTGCTCTGGGGTGTGCTGACGCCCCGGCGCCTGGTTGAGGGCGCGGCGGTCGCAGGGATGCGCGCGCTGGCGCTGACCGATCGAAATGGGCTCTACGGTTTGCCCGCTTTTCTCGGTGTGTGCCGGGAGCTTGGGGTGCGGCCGATCGTGGGCGCGGAGCTGGCGGCGGGCTGGGGGCGAGTCGTCGCCATCGCGCGCGACAGAGCCGGCTTTTCGTGCCTGACGCGGCTCTTGAGCGAGCGGGCCGCGCTCCTCAACGACGCGAAACTCTCGGCGGCGGCTCATCCGTTCATCGCGCGGGTTGGCTCTTTGGAAGGAGCGCGCGCGGCAGGAATGAAGCTCGCGGGCGTGGAGTCTGAGCGCGCCGCATCCGGTGCCGGCGCAGAATCCGCGTGCGCGGTCCGGGCAGGCGCGAACGTCGACGCCATGCTCCTGCGTGAGCTTCTGAGCCTTGCGGGCATGGCCGATCCGGGGGTCTTCCTTCTCTCGGACAGTTCCGACTTCCTTCGCGCGGCGCCGCCATCACCCTGGCTTTTCGCGCTGCTCTCGAGCGCGCACGAGGAGCGCTGGCGCGAGCTTTCGGACATGGGCCACCCTGCCGCGCTGAGCCCCGAGATCAGCTTTCTCGAGCCGAGCGAGCGCGAAACGCAGCGCCTTCTCATCGCGATAGGAGCGAACTGCGCCGTCCGCGAAGTGCCGGACCGCGCGCTGTCCCCAACAACAACAATTTTTTCACATGTGCGCGCCTCTTCAGGTGTACCGATCCGCGATTCCTCGCGGCGCGAGCGCTGGAAGAGCTGGGAGCTCGAGTTCCCTGAGGCCGCAGCCGCGAATCGCCGAATCGCGGAAGAGGCGCTTTCGGAGCCGTTCCGTGGCTTTGTCTTTCCGAAGCGAATGGGCGACGAGCCTGCCCCCGCCGCGCTCCGCAGACTCGCCGAGGTGGGCATCCTGCGCCGCTATGGCGCTGAAACTCCAGAAGTGCGGACACGGCTCGAGTACGAACTCGGCATCATCGAGAAGAAGGGGTTCTGCGACTATTTCCTCGTGGTCTACGACATCATCCAGAGGGCGAGAAAAATCTGCGGCCGGGGCAGCGCCGCCGCGAGCATCGTGTCCTACGCCCTCGGCATTACGGATGTCGACCCCATCGCCCACGATCTCTATTTCGATCGCTTTCTTAATCCGGGGCGCGTGGACCCGCCTGACATCGATGTCGATTTCGCTTGGGACGAGCGCGACAACATCCTCGCGCAGACAATCGCGATGTTCGGCGAAGAACACTGCGCGCGCGTGGCCAACCACAACTGCTTCCGCTTCAGGGGCGCTCTCCGCGACACAGCCCGCGCCTTCGGCATGCCTGACGAAGAGACGAGCGCCATCGAGAACCGGATCGAATTCGACCGCGAGGGGAGCCTCGCGCGCGCGGACCCCGCCTGGAAGGAAATTTTTTCGCTCGCGAAAGCTATTAGCGGGCTGCCGCGCAATCTGGGCACGCACTCGGGCGGCATCGTCATCGTGCCCGGCGACATAGTCGAGCACAGCCCTGTGGAGCGAACAGGCTCCGGTATTCTCGTCACCGCCTGGGACAAGGACGGGGTCGAGGATGCCGGCCTCGTCAAGATCGATCTTCTGGGCAACCGCTCCCTCGCCGTAGTACGCGACGCCCTCGCCAATCTCGAGAACAACGGCATTACCCTCGATCAGCGCGCTTGGAGACCCGAAGACGACCCCGACACGGTCGCGATGATCGCGCGCGGCGATACGATGGGCGTCTTCTACGTAGAGAGCCCCGCGATGCGCCTTTTGCAGAAGAAGATCGGTCTCGGCGACTTCGCCCACCTCGTGATTCACTCGTCGATCATCCGCCCCGCCGCCAACCGCTATATCGAAGCGTACATCGAGCGGCTGAAAGGCAAACCCTGGCAGCCCCTCCATCCCGCCCTCGGCGAGCTCTTCGCCGAGAGCTACGGCATCATGTGCTACCAGGAGGATGTCTCCAAGGCCGCGACCGCGCTCGCGGGATTCTCCTCCTCCGACGCGGACGCGATCCGCAAAATCCTCACCAAGAAGGACCGCAGCCACCGCCTGGCGATGTGGAAGCAGCGCTTCTTCGACGGCGCGGCGGAGCGGGGCGTGACGCTCGAGGTGATCGAGGCTGTCTGGGACATGATCATGTCGTTCTCGGGCTATTCCTTTGTGAAGGCGCACTCCGCGAGCTACGCGATGCTCTCGTTTCAGTCGGCCTGGCTCAGGGCGCACCATCCCGCGGAGTTCATGGCGGGGGTGATCTCGAATCACGGCGGATTCTACTCGACCCTCGCCTACGCGAGCGAGGCGCGCCGCATGGGGCTTACGCTTCTGCCTCCCGACGTGAACGAGAGCGCGATCCGCTGCCGGGGGCGAGGCAAGGAGATTCTCTGGGGGCTCGGGATGATCGCGGGGATGGGAGAGGCGACTCTGAAGGCAATAATCGCCGCGCGCGGCGGGTCGTCCTCGGGCAGTCCACAAGGTCGGTCGCTGCGCCCGTTTTTCTCAATTGATGATTTTGCGGCACGTATCCCCTTCACGAGGGAAGAGGCCGAGGCGCTCGTCGGATCGGGCGCCCTCGAAAGCCTCTCGGGCGGACTCTCGCGCCCCGCGGTGCTGATGCGCCTTCTTCTTGCTGTTGGCAAACGCGCGCATCGGCCAGAGAAGGATCTTTTTGCATCAGAGGAATCTGGGCCGCAGCGGTTCCATCGCGAAAACAAAGCGTCGGGCGCGGCTGGCGCAGCGCCATCGGCCGACGTACGTCGCACCGCGCTCTCGCAGATGCGCTGGCTTTCGACCACTCTCAGTGTGCATCCTCTGAGCCTTGTGCCCGGTGTGCGAGCAACGCCAAGAGTCCAGGCTTCTACGCTCGGCTCGCGTGTCGGGAAATACGTGCGCCTTATTGGCTGGCTCATCACCGCCAAGGAAGTGCTCACCGCCCGCGAGGAGCCAATGGAATTTCTCACCTTTGAGGACGAGACGGCAACCTTCGAGACAGTTCTCTTTCCCGCCGCGTACGCAAAGTTTCGGCCCGCGCTCCTGGAAGGTGGCGCCTTTGTGGTGGAGGGTAAGGTTGAAGAGAGCCACAGCGCGATCACGCTCACGATCGGAAATCTCCGCCGCCTGCCTCCCCTTCCCAAATCGGGCGAGACACGCCACGTGCTCCCTCAGGGTGGTTTCGGGGGCTGGCGCCGTGGCGGGGAGTAGGCGCTGTGGGGCTCTGGGCAATCTCGACGCGCGTGCATCGACTAGCCTCAACCGCGCCTGATTGTTCGCCAGGAGCCTGAACTATCGACTTTATCGCCCCTTGCAATTTTATACGGATGCAGTATAATAGGATATAGATATCCTATTTATCGGAGCTGAATATGGATCGAATCGTTGCGATCTCGGACACGGCAAATGCAGCCATTCACGCCCTTGCGCTCGCCCATGTGAATGGCGGCAGCATCTCTGCGCGCGAAGTTGCCGAGCGCCTCGGGATTTCGCCCACCTACCTCGCCAAGATCATGCAACGGCTCGCAGCTAAAGGATTTCTTGCGCCAAGCAGGGGTCTCGGCGGTGGATATTCGCTCGCAAAGCCAGCTGAGACCATATCCTGCCTCGATGTGGTGGTCGGTCTCGAGGGTGATATTCCACGCCGCGAATGTCTCTTCGTCAAAGCCATTTGCCGAACGCGGAGGTGCGCGTTACGCACATTCTGCGAAGAAGTTGAAACCCAGCTTCGGAACGCGCTTTCATGCACCACTGTCTCCGCCGTTGCGCGGAGTTTTTGATTCCGCGATTTCAAGGAGAAATGCCATGTTCTGCAATCAGTGCCAGGAAACTATGAAAAATACCGCGTGCAACCTCGCGAAAGGCGTCTGCGGGAAGCCTGCGGAGATCGCCAATCTTCAGGATCTTGTGCTGCATGTCTGCAAAGGAATTGGGTTCTGGGCCGAGAAGGCGCGTGCGTTAGGCTACTACTCAGAGGAGGATGCCTTTTTTGTCACGAGAATGCTCTTTGCGACCATCACGAATGCGAACTTTTCTTCTCCCGATTTTGAGCGATGGATCGCAGAGGCACTCTTCCGCCGCGATGTGCTGCGCACGAAATATACAGCCCGAGGCGGAAAGATCGACTTCACGCCTCCGGACGCTGCCACTTGGGGCGCCGTCGATGCCGAAGCGATCCGTGCAGCCGCGGCGCTGGGCAAGGGTGCTCTCACCGAAATCGCCGACGAAGACATTCGATCGCTCAAGGCCCTTGTGCTCTACGGCCTCAAGGGTATGGCGGCATATGTCGAACACGCTTATGCGATAGGGCTTTCTTCGCAACCGGTTTTTGAATTCATTCTGAGCACCATGGCGAAACTCGCGGATGACGGTATCAGCAAAGACGCGCTCATCCAACTTGTGCTCGACACCGGCAAGGCGGGCGTCGATGCGATGGCCCTCCTCGATAAAGCGAACTCGGGCACCTATGGCAGCCCGCGCATCACCAAAGTGCGCACCGGCGTGCGCAATCGTCCCGGCATACTGATTTCCGGGCACGACCTTCGAGACCTTCACGATCTCCTCGAACAGACAAAAGGCACCGGCATCGATGTGTACACGCATGGCGAGATGTTGCCCGCACATTATTATCCCTTCTTCGAAAAGTACGACAATCTCTACGGCAATTACGGCAATGCATGGTGGAAACAGGACGCAGAAATCGAGAAATTCCACGGTCCGGCCCTCTTCACAAGCAACTGCCTGGTGCCGCCCAAGGAGAGCTACAAGAGCCGTGTCTTTACTACCGGAGTTGTCGGATTCGAAGGCTGCACCCACATTCCCGACCGTCAGCCGGGCGGTATGAAAGACTTTTCCGCGATCATCGAGATGGCAAAAACCTGTCCGCCTCCCGAACCCCTCGAAGACGGCGAAATCATTGGCGGCTTCGCGCACGACCAAGTCTTCGCCCTCGCAGATACCGTTGTCGACGCGGTGAAGAGTGGTGCGATCAAGCGCTTCGTGGTGATGGCAGGCTGCGATGGCCGCCAGCCCAAGCGTTCCTACTACACTGAGGTGGCCGAGAAGCTTCCCGACAACACAGTCATCCTCACCGCGGGGTGCGCCAAGTATCGCTACAACAAACTCAACCTTGGCGATATCGGCGGCATTCCACGCGTGCTCGACGCTGGCCAATGCAACGACTCTTACTCGCTCGCGCTCGTCGCTCTCAAGCTCAAGGAGATCTTCGGTCTCGACGACGTGAACAAGCTCCCGATTTCCTTCGATATCGCGTGGTATGAGCAGAAGGCGGTGCTGGTGCTTCTCGCGCTTCTCTACCTTGGTTTTAAGAATATCCGACTCGGGCCGAGCCTCCCCGGCTTCCTCTCACCGCGCATCGGCGCCCTTCTCGTCGAGAATTTCGGCATCAAGGGCATCGCGACCGCCGACGAAGATGTCGCCGCGATGATGGAGGGCGCCTAAAGCGCATCTTTTCGCAAGGCCGCCATATGGGGCTTTTTTCAAACGACGGTCGACGCATGAAAAAAGCCCTTTCCAAACTTGCGCAAAACCGCCTTCGCATGCAAAATTGAGGCAGCAATCAGCGTTAGTCTATTTTGGGAGGAACCATAATGAGCGAATTCCACGCGAAGCTGTATGAGGCGAGAGGCTTGCGGACCGTCGCCGCGCTTCAGAAGAATGGTTTTGATGCCCTGTACGTGCAAACCGCGGCCATCGCGGCTGAAAAAGTGCTTGAATTCGTAGTCTCAGGTGCAAAAGTCGGCTTCGGCGGCTCGTACACCATCAAATCGATGAATATTCAAGAACTCGCGGCCAAGAAGGGCGCCATCATTCTCGATCACAACGCGCCGGGGCTCGGTGCCGAGAAGAAAATGGATATCCTCCGGGCACAACTGACAAGCGACGTATTCATCTCCAGCGCGAACGCGGTCACGATGGATGGGATGCTCCTGTGCGTCGATGGCAATGGCAACCGCGTTGCCGCGATGAGTTTCGGACCGAAGAAAAATGTGGTGGTGGCGGGCCTCAATAAAATCGTTGCGAATCTCGATGAAGCTTATGAACGGCTCAAAGCCTATGCCTCACCCCTCAACAATATCCGTTTTCAGAAACCGAATCCCTGCGTCACCCAAGGCTACTGCGCCGATTGCGCGCTGCCCACGCGCATCTGCAGGGCCTACCTCGAACTCAGGCGCAAACCTGGGCTCAGTGACTACACTGTCATCATCGTCGGTGAAGAGCTTGGTTTCTAATACGATATCGTCGCGCTCTGGCGGGCCTCGCCGGTCTCGCTTCTGAAGGTGAGCGCGAGGCGGCCAGGGAGCACATTCACATCGAGCCAGCCGTATCCGCCTACATTGATCCACTGCGACCAGGGCGAGCGGTAGGTTGGCTCGGGATCCGGGAGGCCCCCCATCGAACCGACAATCGCGTAGTTCACGCCATTGTGGGAAAGCAATTCCTGATAGTGGTTGTGCCCTGAGATCACAAGGTCAACGCCATATTTCTCGAACAGAGGGACAATCGCGGGGATATTCTGGTAGTGGTCGTACCAAGGCGCGCCTGTTTTCGGGTCCTTGTAGCCGGATGCATAGAAGTAGCTGTGTGAAATGACGATGAGCGGTTTGCGCGGATCAGCGGCGGCGAGTGTTTTTTCGAGCCATGATCGCTGTCGCGGTCCGAAATTTTCGGTTCCCCAGGGAAGATCAATCGCGACGATCGTCGCCGAGCCCGCCTTGATGCTCCAGTAGTAAGGAGAACCCGAGTCGCTCGTGAAACCTTTTGGCCAGAATGCCTTTCTGTAGAGATACTGCCCGCCGAAGAGTGCGTCGTGGTTTCCCAGAATGGGTCTCAGCGGCACCGAGGGAATGAGGGCTTCGAGATCCGAGAGCGCGAAGTTCCACTGCGTAACGCTGTTGCCGGTTTCGACTGTATCGCCGAGCATAAAGAAGGCGTCGGGGCGCTCCGCCGCGATGCCTTTCAGGATATCGGTTCGGGCTCCGACATTCGCGGTGTCGGCGCCCCAGTGGGGGTCGGACGAGAAGGCGAGGCGGAGGAGGGGCCGGTCGAGAGGGGAGAGTGGCGCGGCGCCTGGTCTGGCGGCGCGCTTGTCAGCGGCAGCCTGCGCGTCTGCCGTGCCGCCGTTTCCCGCGCTGAACGCGGCCGCGGGCTGCGCGCTCTGCGCGACGATCCCCTGCGATGGATTGACGAGATCCAAACGCGCGGGCTCCATCGAGCCGAGGCGAGGAACCACTATTAGAAACGCGAGAAGTCCTATCGAAGCCAGGCTGACCAGGATAGAACCGATAAACGATATCCAGCGCAGCGCCCGCATGATCCACTTTTGGGCAAGCTTCTCGAGCGGCAGCGCGAGAACCGCGAGCGTGATCGGCGCCAGTCCCATGAAGAGCAGCACCTTCAGCGCCAGCATCGGATACCACACATAGAATCCCTGCGCGCCCTGCAGGCTGTAGAAATAGCCGTTCATCGTCGCGGAGAGCGCGAGGGCGGCAACCGCCGCGATCAGCGTGGCCCGTCGCGAAAGCTGGCGTGCGCCAGCGTTGATTGTATCGGTCATGGAGTCACTATAGCAGGCTTTCTAGGGCGACATAAGCATGTTCAATTGAGCTGCCCTTTTCCCTACTTAGTTGTTCATCCTAAAGGAAGAATAAGCGCTGTTCCTGGATCAATAGCGGTCTGTACTATATCCCCTTCTTGAAATACATGGACACCCGGTTGAAATGGCATGAACGCGATTCCCTTTCCGGTCGTTCCAAGATCGAGGTGATATTCGATATGTCCACCCATGAAAACAACGGCATTTACCTTTGCCTCAAGTGGAGTGACAGAGGAATTAACAATATCGCGAGTATCCTTAGCTGAAAGAGCTTCGATATGGAAATTTTCAGGCCGAACGACGAGCGCAGCCTCGCTGCCGCGCCGGACTTTCATGGAATTTATAATTTTCGCAGTGTGTTTCCACCCGTTAGGCAGACTGATGGATGCGACTTCATGCTCAATGGAATCAACATTCACTTTTAGAATATTGGCTTGTCCAATAAAATCGGCGACAAAAATGGATGCTGGTTGCGCATAAATGTCGAAGGGGCTCCCTATCTGTTCCACATGGCCTCTGTTCATGACTATGATTCTATCGGCCATTGTAAGTGCTTCTGATTGATCATGCGTCACATAGAGGCACGTGATACCTAGTTTTTTCTGAATCCTGCGGATCTCTGTCCTCATATAAATGCGAAGCTTTGCGTCCAAATTGGAGAGTGGCTCATCCATCAGCAGTAGCTTTGGTTCCATTACGAGAACCCGGGCAAGCGCGACGCGTTGCTGTTCTCCGCCCGAGAGTTGATTAGGATAACGTTCTCCCGCATTCGCAAGTCCAACCAACTCGAGTGCGTTCAGCACTTTCTGACCTATCATTGCCTCAGATTCTCTCCGTGACCTTAGCCCATATGCGACATTGCTGAACACACTCATGTGGGGAAACAGCGCGTAATTCTGAAAGACGAAGCCGATTCCTCGTTTATTGACGGGCACATTCGTCATGTCTGTCCCTTCGATAAGGATTTTTCCTGATGTCGGGAGCTCAAAACCCGCAATCATCCGAAGAGTCGTAGTCTTGCCACATCCCGAAGGTCCAAGGAAAACCACCATTTCACCTTGCTTCACGCTGAGTGATACAGAATCCACCGCTGCGGTTTTGCCTTTTCCTTTCTGAAAGATTTTAATGACATCAATGAGATCAAGCGCCGCTGTTGTCATAGATATTCTCCTGTACAGCACCAATTTTTCGAGTGCTCAATTTCATTAGGTTTAGCATTATTGCATCCGCAATAAACACGAGGACGATCAGCACGATGGAGAACGCGGAAGCCTGGGAGAACTGCAACTCTGTCATGCTTTCCAAAATGCGTGTTGTTAAAAGTGTCCAGCGAACTGATACAAGAAAAATGGTGGCGCTAATGGCCGTCATGCAGTGGATAAAGAGATATCGCATACCCGCAAGCACCGACGGGATTATGAGC
>JAKALZ010000048.1 GCA_021813065.1 bacterium | reverse complement strand
CGCTGAGAATGTGGCGAAGATTCGCAAGGAAGAATCCACCGCTGCCGCGACGTGTCTCGGGGTGACCGATATTGAGTTCTGGGACTACAACGACTACTACATGGATCTCGAGAGCAACGAGAAGATCGACAGGCTCGCGACGCTAATCCGCGAGTTTAAACCCTACCACATCATCACCCACGGCGACCTTGACCTCCTCAATCCGGATCACGACGCGGTCAACAGATTCGTGTTCAAGGCGAGCGTGCTCGCGATTTCCAACGGCGTGCGGCTCGGCGACACCAAGACTTCCAAACAGACCAGAATTTTTGGCTTTGAGCCACATCAGACTGAAATATGCAACTTCAAGCCCGAAGTCATCATCGACATCACTGAAACCATGGAGATGAAGAAAAACGCGATGAACTGCTTCAAGGCGCAGGGCCACCTCATCGAGTACTACGCGATGCGAGCCTTTACGCGTGGCAATCACGCGCGTCGACTCTCGGGCAACAACGCCTACAAATTTGCCGAAGCCTTTACAAGGCGCTTCCCCTACGTCGGAGAGTGGCTGGTGTGAGCAGCCCGAGCCAGATTTGAAAAAGCTGACAGGTACCGCCCCACCGGCAGGCTCGTGGGGCAAGGAGACAGGTGATCATGCAGAGGGCGTCTGAAAAGGCATACGACTACATCAAAGAAAAAATCCTCAACGGGAGCTTCCACCCAGCGCAGCGGCTTGTGGAAACCCAACTTGCGTCAGAAATAGCTGTGAGCCGTAACAGCGTCCGCAAGGCGCTTCAACAGCTCGAAAAGGACCGCCTCATCGCGATTGAGACGAACAAAGGCGCGAAGGTGATTTCGCTCGACATAAACCACATTCTGCAGTACTTCGAAATCCGAATCGCGCTCGAGTGCGTCATCATGAAGGCGGCGGCGGCAAATATCACCGACGCGGAACTGGCGCGACTCACCGAAGCCTACGACATCATGAGGGAGCTCTGCGAAAGGCAGGATTACGTCAGCTACAGCAAAAACAACATCGCCTTCCACAACATCATTTACGCAGCCTCGCGAAAACCTGTCATTGCCGCGATGATCTCGGAAATTAAAACGCAGCTGAGCAGGTATCAGATTAAGACTATGCTGGTCCCTGGGCGCGCCAAGGAATCGCTCGCGGAGCACAAGGCTTTGCTCGATGCCCTCCGCGCGCGCGACACCGAAAAAGCTGTCGAGAGCATCACGATTCACCTGTCCAATGTCAGCGAAACGCTGGAGAAATACATAAAGATCTTCTATTGAGGAGTGTAGCATGCAGGAATACAACGAATTGCCGGAGCTCATCGATCCGGCGCTCATCGAGCGAGTTTCAAAGTTTGGCACCGCCACCCTGTCGGACGGCATTCAAGGACTCGGCGTTCTCCGCGATGGTTGTATGGACGCGTCCATGCTGCCTGTCGACGACACCAGCAAGATGATCGGAACGGCGTGCACGGTGGAGACGAAAGATGGCGATAATTTTCCGATCCATGTGGCGATCTATATGGGAAAGCCTGGCTATGTGCTCGTGGTCGATGGCAAGGGGTATATGGATCGCGCGTATCTAGGCGATCTCATGGCGGGCGCCTCGAAAGCCATCGGGTTCAACGGCATCGTCGTGGACGGCTGCGTCAGGGACAAACCAGGCCTGAAAGAGCTCGGGATCCCGGTATTTGCCAAGGGATTCATGCAGCGCAGTCCGATAAAGAAGGATGCCGGCAAGATCAATACGCCTATTGTATGCGCCGGAGTTCAGGTGAACCCGGGCGACCTCGTGGTGGGCGACTACGACGGCGTCATCGTGGTTCCACGCGCCAGGATCGAAGAAGTGGTCGCGGCCGCTGAGAAAAAGGCGGCATACGAAGAAAAGCGTCGCGAGGCGATCGAAGACTATACGAAGCGCAGAGAGGCGGGACTTGAGCTGCCCAATCTCGCGCCCCAGTGGGTTTTAGATATGATGAAGCAAGCCTGATCGAATCGCCTCACACGGAGAGAGCCCGCGCCGGCGGCGAAAAGCTGTTGGCACGGGCTCTCTTGCAAACTAAGGAATCTCTTTCCCTGACACACAGCCATTGCATACAGCGCGCCGCGCGCGCATCACTCGACGCTGGAAGGGTGGATATAGGGCGAGGATTCGGAGGGCTCGGCGATTGGCGCGGCGTTGGGCTCAGCGCTGAGATCAGCGCCAAGATCGGCGGCGGGCGGGGTGCCAGGCTGCGCGGAGGATTCTGGAGCCGCGGCAACAGTCGCCGCGGCAGAGGTCGCCCCAGCAGCGGCTGTCCCGACGGTGGCCGCTCCTGCTGTGGCCGCCGCTTCCTGAGCTTCTTTCTTTTCTTCGAGCGCGGCCGCTTCTTCGATGTCCTTTACGAATTGATCCTTCGTGGCGACAATTTCCGCGTACATTTTCTTCACTTTCGAGTAAAGCCTTCCGAGTTTTCGAAAGAGCGCGGGGAGATCTTTCGGGTGAATAAAAATGATCGCGACGCAAAGAATGACCGCGAGCTCAGACCATCCTATCCCGAACATCAGCCTTCCCCCCACCGGAGCACTTTTGCCACAAGGATAGCCAGAAAATAGAGTATGACCAGAGGCGCGGCGATTGAGAGCTGGCTCACGGGATCGACCGATGGAGTGATGATAGCCGCGAGCGTGACGATCCCCACAATGACAAAGCGGCTTGCCTTGAACACAGCCTTGCGCTTAAGCACATTCAGCGCCAGAAGAATTTCGAGCACGAGGGGCGTCTGAAAGGTAATAATCGCCCAGAGCAGGAATGAGAGGACATAGCCGATACTTTGCTGATAGTTGAGGAGCACGCCGACGCCTTTAGGTATAAACACGCTGTTGGTTAAGAAATTGATCGAGAACGGAATGATCCTGAAGTATGCGAGATACGCGCCAAGCGCGGCCAGGAAAAAGCTGATAATGAGCCCAATGATGATGATTCGGCGGTATTTTTTATCGATGCCGGGAAACACAAATTGAACAATATTGATAATATGCACCGGCAAAGATAAGATGACGCCGAAAATGGCGGCTGTCTTCAACTGGACAATAAATCCCTCGGCGATGGAATTGGCGAAAAGCGTCATGCCCAACCCGCTCTTGATCGATTCAAACTGAACGGTGAATAGATCAATGATGCTCCTGTAGAACACGAGCGAGGCGATAGTGGCCACGACAAAGAATATCAGTGAGACGAAAAATCTATTCCTCAATTCAGCGATGTGATCGAGGATCGTCATTTCTTTGTCGGGATTGGGATCTCTTTTCGCCATGGTACCAGATCGGTTCAGGCTTTCTTACTGTCGTCTGAAGAGGAATCGCTCTTTTTAGCCTCTTCCTTCCCTTCAAAACCTTCCTTCGCGCCTTTGTCGAATTCTTTCTTCGCCTGTCCGAGCGAACGCGCGAACTTCGGAATGGCGCTGGCGCCGAAGAGGACGAGAATTACCAGCGCGATGATGAGCAACTCGTTTGTTCCAATCATGATTGTACCTCCCATTGCCCCTGAGCAACAGCGCTAGTGTACGCCATCAGCAGGCTTATCGCAAGGAGTCTATAGTTTTTTATCTTATTCCAAAGAGCAACCGCAACATCACAGGAATCCGCGCGCGACAGGCACCCTGCGCGTTGTGCATTAGTATTTGAATAGTCATGTGAAAAATGCATAAGTATTTATTTACTTGCATCGCGGCGCATGAGATAATTAAGTTATGTGGCTCATATTATAATATATATATAATATAATATGAGCAAACCATCATGTTCGGGGCACGGACCAGCATAAGCGCCCGCAGCTCTGAATTATATGCATTAATTCAAGGAGGATGAGTATGGTCAAGCGGAAGAAAGCGATTGTATTGCTCTCTCTCGGTCTCTTGGTTGTATCGTTTGTCGCCGCTGATATCAAAGGAGATATTGCGGCAACTGTCGATCAGATCAGTCCCCAGCTCATCCAGATGTCAGATTTTATCCACGATAATCCTGAATTAGGTAATCAGGAGTTCAAGGCGGTCGACACGCTGACGAAGTATCTCGCGGCGAACGGCTTCACGATTGAGCGCGGTGTCGCGGGTCTCGAGACAGCTTTTATCGCGACATATCTCAATGCGGGCGGAAATGGACCGGCCATATCATTCCTTGCGGAATACGACGCGCTCGCGGGCATCGGGCACGCATGCGGCCACAATATCATTGCCACTTCGTGCGTAGGCGCGGCGGTCGCGCTCTCGAAAAATCTTGGCGCTACGCCAGCGAAAGTGATCGTATTCGGATGCCCGGCCGAAGAGACCACGAGCGGAAAGCTGCCGATGGCCGCGGCGGGAGTCTTTAAGCGCGCCGATATCGGTATGCAGATGCACCCTGGTTCAGGCACTCCGTCGATCGGCATGAAAACCCTCGCTCTCAACCTTATCGATTTTGTGTACGACGGCAAGGCGAGCCACGCGGCGGCAAGCCCAGAGCTCGGACGCAGCGCCCTCGATGGCGTTATGCTCATGTTCATGGGGACAGAATTCCTTCGCGAGCACGTGCGGTCGGATATTCGGATCCACGGTATTGTCACCAACGGCGGAGCAGCGGCCAACATTGTTCCGGAAAAAGCCTCCGCGCGCTTCTATGTCCGCGGTCTTGAGAGGCCGTACCTCAACACCGTTGTGGAGCGCGTGTACAACATCGCGCGCGGCGCGGCCCTGATGACCGAGACTAAGCTCACGATCACCGAAATCAAGCAGTACGACAATGTCGTCAACGTGCCGAGCTTTATGGAACTTGGTATGGACGCCATGAAGACATTCAGCATTCCTGATGCCAAGATGGTTCAGCCGTGGGATGCCGCGGGCGGATCGACCGACTTTGGAACCGCCTCTTCGCAGATTCCCTCGTTTATCTTCGGTCTGCCGGTGGCGCCTGAGAGCGTAGCGGGACACTCGAGAGAATACGCGGTAGCGACCAAGAGCGACGCTGGCAACACTGCGCTCATCGAAGCATCCGAAGTGATGGCCTACATGGGCTATCGCCTCATCAATGAGCCCCAGCTCCTCCAGCTGATCCGCGCGGATTGGCAGAAAACTGTATCGGGAAATTAAGCGCCGCAACATCCTATTTCGACGCTATTTGGAAGAGGCCGCCAGACACGTTCGGGCGATCTCTTCCTTTTTTATGCGAGGCAACGATTTGCGCCGGATTGAAAAAATGAAAAGTTTTTCTTGACAGATTCATTGTATACCCTTAGAAAACAATCAGTACACAATAAACCCTTCATCAAGTTCACCAATACCACAATGAGGGACGGAATCGTATAATTTCCGTTCGCTGAATTCAAGGAGGATGAGCGAAATGGCTAAGTTATCAGTAAATGTCGAGGGCGTAGAGTTCAAGAATCCAATTCTTGTAGGATCAGCCTCGCCTTCGATGGACTGCTATGGAACAAAGAAAGGAATCGATGGCGGAGCGGGCGGCGTTATTGTCAAATCGCTATTTGGCGACAAAGGCAAACTGGGACGCAATTTCCCGCGACCGCGCTTTAAGCTCTATGATTACAGAGACTATCCTGGTTATCCAGACAAACTCCCGCACGCATTCACGCTTAATTCGCTCGAGGAGTGCTCTCACTTTGGTTACGAAGAGTACATGGAAGATGTCAATAAAGCGAAAAAAATGATCGGCAAAGATGGCATCGTCATGGCGAGTCTGTCCGGCGTCACCCTTGAAGAGTGGGAAACCATGATCAAAATGGTGAATGAGACTGACGCCGACTGGGTTGAGCTCAACGTTTCCTGCCCCTTTGCGGCTGATATGGGCGTTAAAATGGGCGCTGGCGCAGTCGATATGTGCCCAGACATTACGAGCTTTTGCGCGAAACTCGTTAAAAAGCCGTTCAGCGTAAAGATCTCCCCGCAAGCGTCCAATCCGGTCGATATCGCGCTCGGGGTAGAGAGGGCTGGTGGCAAGTGCGTCAACATGTCGGCGAGACTCTCTGGCTTCGATATCGACATCGACACCATGAGGCCCATCGGACCTGGCGCGCAGGGAGGCTGGGGTGGTCCATATCTCATTGGCTATGGCCTCAAGTATGTTGCGCAGGCCGCTAAGCGCTTATCGATCCCTATCATCGCAGGACTCGGCGTCTGGGATTGGCGCGACATCATTAAATACACGATGGTTGGAGCCACCCTCGTGCAGTCGGGCGTTGGCATCATGTTGCAGGGTTATAACATCAGCAAGAAGTGGGCGGACAGCATCGATGCGTGGCTCGACAGCAAAGGCTACACTTCGCTCGATGAGATTCGCGGTATCGCGCTTCCGAACATCCTCAAGACTTCTGAAATCGAGCGTGCCCCGGAAGGTGTCTACGCCTCAGTCGACTACGAAAAGTGCACAAAGTGCGGCGTATGCGTCAGAAGCTGCTTCTATGATGCCATCAAGCTCACCAAGATGGGCGCGGTGATCAATTCGAAGAAGTGCGACGGATGCGGAATGTGCGTCGAGGTGTGCCCGTCTCAGGCCGCGAAGATGAATTTCCCGCGAAAGAGAGTAGGTTGATTTTCATTCTGAATTGAAATGCTTCCTGGCGGTTTTCCGCTTCGGCGAAGGCCGCTGAGAATCATAATTGAGTCTAGTCAAGGAGGCTTTGAACGAAAATTTGGAAATTAGGAACGATGAAGCACATGAAAGGAATCGCGCTTTCAGTGTGTTTACTCGCGGTTCTTTCCGTGAATCCCTTTGCCGCGTGTGCGCAGACAAAAGGCATCACGCAGAATTTGGCGCTTTCTACCGCAAGTCTGGGCGGCACGTACTACATCGTGGGCGCGGGCATCGCTGATATATTGACGAAGTACATCCCTGGAATGAAAGTGAGCGCGATTATCTCGCAAGGATCGGTCGGCAATCCCAAAATGGTCGATTCTGGCCAGTCGTAGCTCGGAATGACGAACTATCATTCGGGGAATCAGGCTCGAAGGCAAGAAACTCAAAAGCGATATGTGGGTGTGCACTTCGCGACTCATCAAATCGCTTGCTGACACACTGGGATATTCTGAGATCATTGAAGCCTCGGGTGCTGAGATTGCGTGCGACACCTGTCCTGTCCTCTGCCCGACGCTCGATCGCGGATACACCACTGTCGTAACGAATTCGGCCAAGCTGGCAAATTATGTTCCAGGTCTCTGGAATGTCAAATCGGGGCTTCTTCAGTTTGAAGACTGCGTACAGGCAGCGATACATGGAAGCTGGGGAGGCGGAAAATGAGCAGTATTGAACTGAAAGGCCGGAAAGTCCTCGAGGGTTTTGTCGAAGGAGAAGCGCTTGTCACCAAGGAACCCATTTCCTTCATGGGCAGCATCAATCCAAAAACGGGCTACGTGATCGAAAAAGGCCACGAGCTCGAAGGCAGGTGCCTCAAGGGCAAGGTCTTGGTCTTCCCCTGCTCCAAAGGATCGACAGGCGGTTCGTATATGCTCTACGACGTCGTGAAAAATGGCGTTGGTCCGATCGGGATCATCAATCAAGACGCTGAGTCCATCATGGTGATCGGCGCCATCGTGGCGGATCTGCCTATGGTGGATCGCATCGATATCGACCAGATTCGCAGCGGCGATCATGTCGTGCTCGACGCTACGAACGGTATCGTTCGGGTAACTCGAAAAAACGCCGAATAACGCCTTTGCGGAGATGGGCGGAATTCTGAAATAAACAAATCAAAGGCCGCGCGTGGTACACGGCCTTCGGCTTAAATGTACCCGCTCTGAACTCCGCGCAAAAGGCTTTCATCTATTTCGATGTCACCATTGTATATTTCCTGTGCTTCGATCGCGCGCTTTTCTGAAATTTCTTGACGTGCTTTCTCTTCATTTGCAATGACGTATCGCCACAACCGCAATATTGCATGCTGCTCTATTGGCTTCAGCCCATACAACCCATACATATATTCACCGCACGACCTGAGAAGGGTTTGGCTTAAAAACGCTGGCGAAAGCCACGCTCACGACGCGTGAATTGATGTACACCGCATTAAAAATGGCCGCCCGAATGTAAGGCGGCTTGTTTTTTAGCGAACTCCGCTCAACTCGGCTGCGCGACCTTCACCACGCCGATGGTGAGAAGGAGGTTCGCGAAGCGGCGGGTATCGCCGGTGAGGATCACGAGGGTGGTATTCGGGGAGCATACGGCGTCGTAGAAGGCGTAGCGCTCGAGATACTTCACAGGGAGGCCCGAGGGTAGCATCCGCACATAGGTGTCCTGCACAGGCGCTTCTTCTCCTGGCGGAAGCTGCATCATAGCGGCTTCCTGAACCACGATAGTATCGAGCAAGGCCTCGAGGACTTCGGTGGTTTTGACGACGCCGGGCATGAGGTTGAGGAAGACTTTGGCGGCAGTGGGGCTTGAACGCGATGCGGCGGGATAGTTTCCATCGGCGATCAGCACTTGGGAGAAGTGGCCCGATCGCGCGAGCGCGGCGAGAATGTCGGGATGCAGCAATTTTGTTGTGAGCATTAGTTCCTCCTGGAAATTCTATCGATCAAGCGAGCCGCGCCACTAAGCCATGTAGATTCCGCCGTTGATATCCAGCGTGGCGCCGGTGATGAAGCCATCGTATTCGCTCGCGAGGAAAGCCACCGCGCGCGCCACATCCTCGCAGGTGCCTGCCCTGTGCAGCGGAATGTCGCGTATTGTAGCCTGCTTTGACTCTTCGGTGGTATGCGTGGCGTGGAAAGCCGATCCAAGGATTAAGCCAGGCGCGACAGCGTTGACTCGTATGCCATAGGGCGCGAGTTCGGAGGAAAGCGAGCGGGTCAGGGTGAGGATGGCGCCCTTGGCGGTGGAGTAGATGATCGAGCCTGCGTGTCCGCCCTTGCGGCCCGCGAGCGAGGCGAGATTGACGATCGACGACGTGCCGGATTTCCTAAGGAGAGGGATCATCGCTCGCGTGACAAGTACATTCGAGTCGAGATTGATCGACATTACCTTGCGGTAGAAATCCATGTCCATCGCTTCGAGTGTGCGGCGCGCGACGAGGTCGCCGGCGTTGTTTACCAGCACGTCGAGATTGTTCCACTTTTTGGCGACATACGCCGCGAGCGCTCCGACTCCCGTTTCGGTGGAGAGATCGGCCTGGACGATATCAGCATCGACACCGAGCGCGCGAATTTCCGTGGCGAGCGCCTCTGCCGAATCTTTGCTGTGGTGATAGTGAATGATGACATTGGCGCCGAGGCCAGCGAGCTCGCGCGCGATAGCCTTGCCGATTCCGGACGCGCCTCCGGTGACTAACGCATTTTTATTCTTTAGTGAATTCATGTTTCTTCTCCCTCAGGTTTCCATGTGGTCGCCATGAAGGAGTATAGTGTCCGAAAAATAAGCCAGCAAGGGCGAAATTCTTTGATATATCTCGTTTTTGTTGACAGTAGCGGAAACCTGACTTACACTTCCATTGCATAGAATTTCAAAAGGAGGCATTTCAACAATGAACAAGAAGCTCGTATCAATCGCCATGATCCTGCTTACCGCCGTTATGTTCGCGGGCGCCGCGCCCAAGTACAACTGGAAGCTCGCGTCGGTGCTCCCGGATACGCACCCCGTGCATCAAGCGCTCGTCTATTTCGCCGATGAGCTTGCCAGAAAGAGCAATGGGGATATCAAGATCACGCTGTTCCCCGCAGGGCAGCTTGGTCAGGAGAAGGACTACATCGAGGCAATCAAGGTAGGTTCTCTCGAGTTCGCCAAAGTCTCGTCGGGCCCTGTGGGGCAGTATGCGCCGACCTACCAGGTAATCTCTCTTCCGT
>JAKALZ010000047.1 GCA_021813065.1 bacterium | reverse complement strand
CGGTGTCTCTTCCGCGATCTCGATCTTCTGCCCAGCGGCGATGACATCGAGCATGAGACTAAAAGATTGTTTCTGAAAGGTGCCCAGAACGTAGTCAACTCCAGGAGCTCGCTTCTGGATTGCGCTCTTGTGCTGTTCGGCCATGCAGCCAACCACCGCGAGCGTAAAATCGCGGTCCTTCTTTCGCGCGGCCAGTTGATTGATTCTATTCCAGGCGCGATTCTCGGCGGTCGTTCTCACTGTGCAGGTGTTGAGCACGATGAGTTTCGCCTCATCTTCTGTCGACTTCTCCCATCCATGCTCTCGGAGCGCTGTCTCTATGGCGGCGGATTCGGCCTTATTCATCTCGCATCCATAGGTTTCGATATGGTACTTCTTCATTTCTTCCGATTGACACCGCGCAAGAAACCAAAGAGGTGGTACACGCCGTACCCTAAGAGGCCCACGCCGCCGAGCCCCAGCAGCGAGTGCGCAAGCCCTGGAATGAAGAGCGTGGTGAGTCCTGCCACACCCGCGACCGCGAGGACGGTTCCTGAGGCTTTATCGGTCTTCGTTTTTCCGAAGAGCCCGATGGCCCCGAGCCCGAGGAGTCCCGCCGAAATCACCGTACCCACCACGGGGATACTGAGGAGCGCGTTCACGCCCAAGA
Organism: bacterium; assembly: GCA_021813065.1. Taxonomy (GTDB): domain Bacteria; phylum Spirochaetota; class Spirochaetia; order Treponematales; family Rectinemataceae; genus Rectinema. Next base: position 9,168 of record JAKALZ010000047.1, on the reverse strand, counting down.
GCCCCAGACCAGCGGCAGACGACATAACCGCCTTCGTTCCTTTGTCGGACAAATTCTTTGGATCAACAGGCAAATTGCTTTCCATACGCTTTCCTCTTATCTCGACACCGCGGTACGCGGCGAACTACGCCGTGAATCCGCTCGTTTTCTCTCAGAATGATTCAAACGCACCCCACTTTCCGTGCTCCGCGTCCACAGGCGGAATGGCGGAGCGTTCGCTCTTCTCTACGTAGGCGTAGGCCGAGTGGTTGTGGATACTCTCAAAATTTTCCGCTTCCACCGCGAACCAGGGGAACCGCCGCAGCGCGTCGACTTTCGAGTACACCTCGCGCACCACGTCCTCGACAAAACGTGGTTGACCGTACGCTTTCTCGGTGACAAATTTCTCGTCTTCTCGTTTTAAGAGCGTAAAAAGCTCGCTCGAGCCCGACGCTTCCACGATGCGGATGAGGTCCTCGAACCAAAAGAAGGGCCCGAGCGACACCTGAAGCGTCACAAGCCCGCGCTGGTTGTGCGCGCCCCCATCGGAGATCGCTTTGGAGCAGGGGCAGACTGTCTGCACAGGCACTGTTGCCCCCGCAATGAAACGATGCCCTTTCTCCGAGCAGCTCGCCTCATAGAAGCAGTCGTAGCTCATGATCGAGGCCTGCCCCGAGACTGGCGCGACCTTGTTCATAAAATAAGGAAAGTGGATATCGGTGTACGTGTTCTGCGCATCGAGCTCGACGCGAATTTTCTTCAGCATCCGTATCACGTTGGGCATCGAGAGATCGTGGCGGTACTCCTCGAACACCTCGATGAACCTGCTCATGTGCGTTCCCTTGAACTCATGCGGAAGGTCCGCGAAAAGATTTACGAGGGCGGTAGTGTGCTGGTACTTCTCGGTTTTATCGAGGAGTGTGATGGGATACCGCAGGCCTTTGACGCCCACTTTCTGAATCGCGATATTGCGATCGTCCTGGAATGACTGTACATCTACCATTGGTATCGACCTAGCCTGATAGCGCTTCGGTTTGTCAAGAATGGAACTCATTCGCCCGAAGAGATGCGCTTCGCCGCGTCGATCGTGTTGGAGAGCAACATCGTGATAGTCATTGGTCCCACTCCGCCGGGAACCGGCGTGATCCACCCCGCGATCTTCTCTATTGCGTCGAAGTCGACATCGCCGCAAAGGCGATAGCCCTTCTTCTTCGTGGCATCGGGTATGCGGTTTACTCCGACGTCGATGACACAGGCACCCGGCTTGATCATATCGGCGCGCACAAGGCCAGGTCGTCCGGCACAGGCGATGACAATATCGGCCCCCTTCACTATTGAGGCAAGGTCTTTCGTGCCAGTGTGGCACACGGTTACTGTCGCGTTGATCGATTTGCGAATGAGGAGGTTCGCGAGGGGCTTACCGACGATATTCGAGCGGCCTACCACTACCGCGTTCGCGCCATTGAGCGGCACTCCGCTGCGGGTGAGCATTTCGATGATCCCGAGCGGTGTGCACGGCACATAGCAAGGCTCTTCAAGGAGCATCCTGCCGAGATTTATTGGAGTGAATCCGTCCACATCCTTGGAAGGATCGATCGCGCCAATCACGCGGCGCTCATCGATACGATCAGGAAGCGGCAACTGGATGAGAATGCCGTGCACAGCCGGATCTTGGTTGCACTCGGCAATTTTGTCGAGGAGTACCGTTTCGCTGACCTCTTCGGGAAATCTCGTCTCAAAGCTCTGGATGCCGATTTCCGCGCATGCCTTCTCCTTTCCAGTCACGTAGGACACGGACGCGGGATTATCCCCCACAAGGATGACAGCGAGGCCGGGAATTACTCCCTTTTCAGCGAGCACCGCAACTTTTCGAGCGAGTTCGGCGCGAATTTCCTCTGCTATTTTCTTGCCATCGATAAGGATTGCGGACATACTACCTCCACGCGAAAAAGATACTATAAATGCGGACTTTAGTCATTCCATCTGGAGCGTATCGAAAAAGTTCCTGTACTCAACGCACCATGCCCGCGCCTTGTCTTCTGGAATGATGAGACTGAAGGCGAAGTGAACCCCCCGCTCAAAGTCGAAAAAATAACCGGGCTGGGCAGAAATACCGGCGACCTCGAGGAGCGCCTGAGCCGCTCTCTCTTCATCGAGATATGCCGGACTCTCAACGAGCGCCGTCCATCCCCCCTGACAGACGAGTACTCTGTGCGGACTTCCCTCATACCCCTCAAGAATTTCGCGATATAGATCATAATTCGTTCGAATACGGAGGAGCATCTGAGACAGAAATTCCGATTCTCGCGCCAGAAGCCCGGGAAGCGCGTTCATGATCGGAGTTCCCGCGGAGAGAAAGGTATCGGCGATCAACTCAAGTCGACGCCTGGCCGCGAAAACGCCCCCTTCCGGACCTGATAGCGCGATCCAACCCAGTTTCATCTGAGGCATTCCAAGACGCTTCGAAAGCCCGTCGAGCACAAAAGTGAGCACACGACGCTCCCCCATGAAACTGGATCGCTCCACCGCGCGATCGAGCGGAAAATCGAAGAATACTTCGTCCGAAATCAGCGCGAGTCCATACCGCTCACTGAGATCGAGCAGACGCGATCGCTCCGCGCGACGCACGTATGAGCCTGTTGGATTGTTCGGATTGATGACGATGAGTGCTTTGATGCGTGCGCCTTCCTGCCCGGCCAGAGCGGCGGCGATTGCATCGATGTCGATGTGCCATCCCGAAGCGTGTGCATACTCAAGTGTGTACGCGATAGTCTTTACGTTCTCAAGCGCGGCGAGGTGCTCAAATAGGGGATATCCTGGCTTTGGAATGAGCACCGCGTCGCCTGGGTCGCAGAGGAGTTTGAAAAGCCATGAGTATCCTTCGGACGTCGATGCACAGAGAAAGAGATTCTCCACTTCCACACATCGCCGTAATGTGGAAAAATGTGAAACGAGCGCGGATCGTGCGGAAAGAAGACCCCGGGGTTCTGGAGTATAGAGTTCATTCCAGCGCGAACTCAACTCAAAGAGCGATGTGTCGTGGACGAGGTTCACCCTTGTGGGATTGCTCTGGGAAAGCTCTTTGAGCGTCCGCCCTTCTGTTGCGAGTCGCTCATGGATTCGAGCAAGTGCGTTTTGATCGTGGGATCCAGCCTCGGAACGCTTTGAAAACATATCGCGCATGCGATTGTTGTATCCCAGGCTCACGAGTATGGCAATGCGGCAAGGCATTTCCGCTATTTTCAATGAAAGGCATTGAGCGGGTCTTGACTATATTATGAAATTTATATATATAATATTATATATTGGAGGTTGCGATGAAACTCGTCATAATTGGCGGCGTAGCGGCAGGCGCGACAGCAGCCGCGAGAGCGCGCAGAATAGATGAAAACGCGGAAATCACCATTATAGAAAAGGGTCCCTATGTTTCTTTCGCGAACTGCGGTCTTCCTTACCGCATCTCAGGCGATATCAAACGTCGGGGACAGCTCATACTGCAGACCGCCGAAGGTTTCTTTGCCCGCTACAGGGTAAATGTCATGCTCAACACCGAGGCCGTAGGGCTCGACAGACAGCAGAAGCAGGTCCTTTTAAAGACAAAGGATGGCGACTCGACGATTTTTTACGACAAACTCATTCTCGCCCTAGGCGGAAGTCCCATCCGGCCACAGATCGAAGGACTGGAGAGCCCGAATGTCTTCAGTCTTTGGACCATTCCCGATACCGATCGGATCGAGGCCTTCATAAAGGATTACGCGCCAAAGACGGCGATCGTCGTCGGAGGCGGTTTTATCGGACTCGAGGCCGCGGAGGCCTTCAACGCTCGCGGAATCACCACAACCATAGTCGAACTGATGAACCAGGTCATGCCTCCCGCCGACCCTGAATTCGGAGCGCAGATCGCGCAGGCTATGGCGGAGCATGGCGTCTCCACAATCACCGGCAAATCGCTCGTAGGCATCGATTGGAACACGCGCAAGGTCCGACTGAGCGACGGCAGCGAGTTGCTCGCTGATCTTGTGCTGCTCGCGGTGGGTGTTCGCCCGAACCTCGATCTCGCGCGCAAAGCCGGGCTCACCATCGGTACCTCGAATGGGCTCGCAGTCGATGAATATATGAAAACCAACGACCCCGACATCTACGCCGCAGGCGATATGGTTGAGGTGACGAGAAGGCCCGATGGAGCGAAAGTGCGCATTCCTCTCGCCGGCCCCGCCAACAGACAGGGACGGATCGCCGCGACGAACGCGCTGGGCGGTTCGATGCGATATTCAGGCGCTATGGGCACTTCTGTGGTCAAGGTGATGGATTATACATTCGCGATGACAGGGCTCTCCGAGAAAGCGGCTCGCTCCGCGGGCATCGATGCGCGGGCGGTGACGATCCACAAGGCTCACCACGCGACGTATTTCCCGGGCTATGAAGACCTGAGCCTCAAAATCGTCTACACGAAAACCGATGGAAAGATTCTCGGTGCCCAGGCGTTCGGCAAGCAGGGTGTCGAGAAGCGCATCGACGTGCTCGCGATCGCGGTGTACGCGGGTCTTAGCCTTGACGATATCGCCTCGATCGACCTGTCCTACGCGCCGCCCTACTCCAGCGCGAACGATCCGATGCAGATGGCATCCTTCGCGGCGCTCAACGATGCCCAAGGTTTCTCGCGCTTTGTGAGCGCGCAGGAAGCGCTTTCGATCATTAAAGAGAACAAGGCGACCGTGCTCGATGTACGCACCTACATGGAGTACCTGGGCGGCCACATCGCGGGCAGCGCTCACATGCCGGTCGATGAGCTCCGCGATAGAATGGATGAGATCCCTGAGGGCGCGCTCCTCATCGTTTCGAAGGCCGGGTTCGAGGGTCATCTCGCGTACCGTCAGCTCATCCAGCGAAAGAAAAATGAAATCAGCTATGTGAGCGGTGGATTTACGAGTCTGCGGCTTTTGCCTGAGGCTCATGAAATAATTGAAGAGGGAGAATGAATCATGGCACTCAATCCTATTGAAGAGCTCATAAAGAGCGGCGCCACAATCGTCGATGTGAGAACCTTTGAAGAGTACGAAGAGGAGCATTACCCCAACGCGATCTGCATTCCTGTCAACGAAATTATGCACCGCGCGGGTGAAATCAAGAAAGATCAGCCTGTGGTAGTCTACTGCGCTTCGGGAGCGCGTTCGGCGTATGCGGCGCGCATTTTGAAGACACTCGGGTTTGGCAAGGTAATCAATGCGGGTGGTCTGTACGACATGCCCAACTACTAAGCGATGAGCTCGCCGCTTCGCGATAAAGGGGCTGCCCTCTATATGAGGACAGCCTCTTTTGTGCCCTGGGAGCATTCACGCCACGCGGCATCGCCGCGCGGTGCGCCAGCACTCCTATTTCCCGACGCGTATCGTTTGCCACGCGGCGTTATACTTTTCAAGATCCGCACCCACATCCTTCTTGAGTTCGCAGTTTAAAAGATCTTCGGGTCGATACCACGACTCACCCTTTTTAAGCGCGCGCGCGGGAACATTCACTGTCGAGGGGAACCCGAAGTAATCGCAGAATTCGGCATAGATGTCGGGCCGCTGGATAAAATCGATAAACTTGAGCGCGAGATCCTTGTTCTTCGAACCTTTGAGGATGACCATAGAGTCAAGATAACTCGGTCCTCCCTCCTTCGGAATAAAGAAATCGACCGTATTCCAGTTCGCTTTATCGACCTCGGCGAAAATGGACTCAGCGTAACCCTGGGCCACCCACACTTCTCCCGCCGCGAAACTCTTCGCGAAGGCTTCAGCGTCAAACTTGAGGAGATTGGGCTTCCACACCTTGTTGATGAGGTCGCGGGCTTCATCGATCTGTTTCTGATCGACCGTATTAACCGAGTACCCGAGATACTTGAGCGCGTCGCCCATGACCTCACGCATGTCATCCAGCATGATCATGCGATTGGCGAGATCCTTTCTCGCAAAGATCGACCAAGATTTCTCGTAGGAAGCCACTTTCGTCTTGTTGACCGCCACGCCCGCGGCTCCCAGATAGTACGGAATCGAGTACTGGTTTCCCGGATCGAAGTCGCACTGCTCCAAGACCTTCGGATCGATGTTCGCGAAATTTTTCAGCTTGGATTTGTCGATTTTCTCGAGCATGTTTTCTTTAATCATAATCGATACGTAATCGCCCGACGGGAAGGTAATGTCGTAGTTCGCGCCACCAGCCTTGAGCTTTGCGAACATCTCTTCATTGGAGGCGAAGGTGTCGTACACCACTTTGACGCCATATTCCTTCTCGAACTTCTGGATCACGGAATCCGGCGTATAGTAGGTCCAGTTGAAGATGTAGAGCGTTTTCGACTGTCCACCGCCGCACCCGCTAAGCAGGAGCACGAGCGACACGAGGAGAAAGCCCGACACATCCAGAATCACCTTTCGCAATTTATCCATTGCGCGCCTCCTTGAAGTCCGCACCCACTCAGTGTGCGGCAAAGACTTTGAGAAAATTTCTCATTGGATACACGAGGAGCACCGTTCCCGCGACCATGACCGCGGACAGCGAGTTGATAACCGGCGATACACCGAAACGGATCATGGAGTAGATGTAGAGCGGAAGCGTCGTTCCGCCAGGACCGGTCACGAAGAATGTGATCACGAAATCTTCGAGCGAAAGCGTCACCGCGGTGAGAAAAGCGCTCAGAATACCGGGCAATGCCATGGGCAGAATGATGCGGAAGAGAATCTGCGATTCGTTCGCGCCGAGATCGCGTCCCGCTTCGACGATGCTCGGGTCGGACTCCTCGAGCCGCGCCGAGACGAGCAGATACACGAAGGGAAGGTTGAAGGTCGTATGCGCGATCCACACGGTCACGAGACCGAGCCGAAGCCCTACCCCCGCAAAGAAAATGAGCAGAGAAACTCCGACGACAATCTCGGGGAGTATCATCGGTACAAAACTCATCGTTGAAACAAAATTCTTGAGTTTAAAGGAGTACCGGGCGGTGCCCACCGCGGCGAGCGTGCCTATCGCGGTTGCCATAAGGGCCGAACCTAAGGCGATCGTGATCGAGTTGAAGAACGCGTGCCAGAGTTCAGGCGACTCCATCACAAGCTTCTGATACCAGACTGTTGAGAAACCTTGCCACGTCGTCTGTCGGCCTGCGTTGAAAGAGTAGAATAAAAGCACGAAGAGCGGTAAAAAGAGAAAAGCGATCACCACCCAATAAATCACATTTGAGAGCGAGGATCGAGCTGGCATGAACTTTTTCGCGGCCGCTCCACCCCGACGGAGCATGCGCCTCGTTTTCCAGAGGAGTGCGATACGCAGCGCGCTCGGTTTTTTGTGGGTGTGTATCATCGCTTACCTCTTTCCCGCCTGAACAGGCTGCAGGAGAAGCGGATCCGCGTCAAAGACTTGCTTCTGCTCACGAGGCTTCCGCAGCGCGATGAGAAACACGAGCCCTGTGGTGAGCACGGTAACCGTCATCGAGATCGATGAGGCGAGCGGCCAATTCCGTGTCTTGGTGAGCTGATCGGCGATGATATTGCCGAGCATGTACGAGTCCTTGCCTCCGACGAGAAGCGGCACGGCATACGCGCCAAATATAGGCACAAACGTAAAGAGCCCCGCAGTGACGAGCCCGCTCTTGATGTTGGGGAGAAGCACGCGGACATAGGACTGAAATTTGGTCGCGCCGAGATCGCGCGCCGCGTCGAGCAGCGTGAAGTCGAATTTGTCGATCGTGGAAAAGAGCGGAAGAATCGCGTAGGGAAGATACATGTAGACGAGCACGAGGATGACCGCGGTCTGGTTGTAGAGAAACTGGACCCCAGTCGAAGTGAGATGCAAAGCCTTGAGGATATCGTTGAGGAACCCTTCGTTGCCGAGTATGGCGATCCAGGCGTAGATTCTCACGAGGAAATTCGTCCAGAAAGGCACGATCACCAGAAAGAGACGTATTGCCTGATTCTTCGAGCGGGCGATGCTGTAGCCGCAGGGCAGCGCGATGAGGAGTGTCAGGGCGGTCGCGATGATGGATATTTTTAGAGTCCGCCACGTAACGAGCAGAATATTCGGGTTCGCCATCGCGGTGTAGGCATCGAGGCTCAATTGCGGCTCGACACCGCCGTACAGCCCTTTTCGTAGAAATGAGTACGCGATGATGATACAGAGCGGCGCGGCAAAAAACACGAGAAGCCAAAGGATCTGCGGCATTGTGTAGAGAAGGCCAGTATGCTTTTTCATTGGCCGTGCGTCTCCACGATCACCATGTCAGCCGCGGAGAAGGAGAGGTAGACATCGTCCTTCCACTCGATATCGGGTACTCCCTCAGACCAATTCGCATGCTGCCGGTAGACAGTCGCCAGCATCCCCGAGTCGAGCTGCACGACATACTTCGTTTGAAAACCTGAGTAGATCGGCTCAGCGACAAAGGCATGCAGCACATTGATGCGGCCGCCATTTGTGTCAGGCTTATCGATGGAAATCCTGATTTTTTCCGGTCGAATCGTGGCGAGTACCATTTCTCCCGCTTGTGCGTCGGTTTCATCCTCGACATGCATGGTGCCGAGTCCCTCGACCTCTCCCGCGATCTTTGTTCCCTCGATGGTGGCAATTTTCAGGTTGAAGACATTGGTTTCTCCGATAAAGCGCGCCACAAACTCTGTCGCGGGATTCTCGTAGATCTGTTTCGGAGTGCCGATCTGCAATACTTCGCCCATATTCATGACCGCGATGCGGTCGGACACCGAGAGCGCTTCCTGCTGATCGTGCGTCACATAGATGAAGGTGATGCCCACCTTGTCGTGAATCGCGTCGAGCTCCATGAGCATGTGCTGTCGGAGCTTCGCGTCGAGCGCGGAAAGCGGTTCGTCCAGAAGGAGAATCGAGGGTTCATTGATGAGCGCGCGCGCGATTGCCACACGCTGTCGTTGGCCACCCGAGAGTTGCGAAGGTTTTTTGTGCGCATGCGACTCGAGCTGCACAAGCGAGAGATAGTGCGACACCTTCTCGCGCACGAGCTGCTGTGGCACCTTTCGGATGCGGAGCGGAAAAGCGACGTTCTCGAATACGCTGAGGTGCGGAAAGAGAGCGTAACTCTGGAACACGGTGTTGCAGTGGCGTTTGTCGGGAGGTAGTCCAATGACATCCTGTCCCTCGATCGCGATCGATCCGCTGTCTGGTTCCTCGAATCCGCCAATCAATCTAAGCACC
>JAKALZ010000046.1 GCA_021813065.1 bacterium | reverse complement strand
AATTGTGTTTGGATATCGTCCCGGGAGGGTTCATGAACGTCCATTCCCACTTCCTTATTTTCTACCATGTGCATTCCTTGCCATTAGAATTTTGTATACTTTCTCATAAACTTGCGCTATGGTCAAGTCAGAGGTGTCCAAATATTCCGCATCTTGAGCGATTTTAAGCGCCCCCGTCGCTTTTTCTTTGTCGAGTTTGTCACGCATTTCGATATTATTTCTTATTTCTTCCATCGAGGGAGGGGATACGCGCGCGCCTTCTTTGCTTGAATCGGTTTGCTCGTTCAATTTTTCTTGAAAGCGTCGCGTCGCGCGAACCTGAGTGGACGCGTCGAGATATATTTTAAGTTCGGCGTCTGGAAAGACGACAGTTGTGATATCTCGCCCTTCGCTGACTACATTTTTTGAAACCGCGATTTGCCGGATTATCTTATTCACTTCATGACGAATTTCTGGGATGGCGGATACCTGGGAGACAATCGCGTCAACTTCTGAACTACGCAATTCTTTGAGCAAGGATACTCCATCGACCACGACAGAACCATCGGGATGATAGTCAAAGTGGTGGCGCTTCATGAGGTCGACCATGCGCGGAGCGCTCTGCCAAGGCGTGGTTTCGCGGATCGCCAGGTAGGCAACGGCTCGATAGAGATTCCCCGAGTTTATGTACAGATATCCAAGGTTGTCCGCGATCATTCGCGCGATAGTAGACTTCCCGCAACCAGCCGGGCCATCTATTGCGATTTTCATGTGGGTCGACCTCCAGAGGCGATCGGCGAATTGTTCGCCAGCGACTTAAGCGCCTCAACCTCATTCTGCGTCAGTTCTCTCCATGCTCCGGAGGGAAGTTTCATATCTTTGATGGGGCCAATCCGTATGCGCTCAAGGGCCTGTGCTCGGAGACCGAAGTGCTCCAACACACGGCGTATTTCTCTATTCTTGCCTTCGATAAGGATGACATACGCTTTGTCGGGGGCTGTTTGACGAACCGACTGTGCTCGATATCGTACGCCTTCGTGAACAACGCCGTGTATAAATTTTGACGCAAAACCCTCGGGAAGCGGTTCGTCGGTGTTCACGAAATACTCTTTTTCTATCTCGCTCGAAGGATGCATCAGTTTGGCGGCAAGATCGCCATCATTGGTAAAAAGCAGAAGCCCGCTCGACCACTGATCTAGGCGTCCAATGTTGTATAGCCGCTCTGGAATGCTTGCGGCGATGAGTTCGAGCGCGCATGGTCGACCGAAGGGATCGCTCGATGATGACAAATAGCCCTTTGGCTTGTTGAGGAGAATGTATCGGAGCCGTTTCTCTCTGTTGAGAACGATTGTCGCGCCATCGATCGCGATTCGTTCGTCGCCTCGAATTTTTTCTCCAATGTTCGCGAGGTGATCATCGACAGAGACTCGCCCCTGCCGAATCAAATCTTCGCAGGCTCTTCGGGACGCGATACCTGACGACGCGAGAAACACGTGCAACCGTATTGATTTTTCTTCGAGCTGTTTCATCCCTCAGGTGTCTCCGGCTTTAAAAAACGTGTGCTCTCTATTTCATCGAGCTTAGGTAAATCTTCTATCGAGTTAAGTTTGAAATACTTAAGAAATTCTTGTGTGGTTCCATATTGCATAGGCTTGCCTGGCACATCGCGTTTGCCAACCTCCGCGATGAGATTGCGCCCTAGCAATAACCGCATCATCGAATCCGCATTTACGCCACGCATAGCTTCTATTTCAGCCCTGGTTATGGGCTGCGAGTACGCGATGATCGCAAGCGTCTCCATCGCGGCGCGCGAGAGCTTCATGTCGTTTTTTTTGCCATAGCGCTCTTTTAATTGATCCCATAGGAGCAGCTTTGGGGCAAAGATCCACCCTCCGGCACTCATTATGGGACCAAAGCCATGCACCGGCAGGTCGAATTCAGTGATGAGCCGTTGCATCGCAAGATTCACTCGCTCCTGCGGCAGCCCTGAAATTCGCGCAAGCGAAGCTTCCGACACCGGTTCAGTCTCGAGGAATAATATCGCGCTCAACAGCGCTACTTCTTGGTCAAGCTGTTCGTTCATGCGGAGTCTCCGGAGAGGCGAATGGAATGATAAGGATATCGCCAAATAGTTTATGTTGACGAATCCGAATCAGTTTATTTTTTGTCGAATCGAGCAAGGCAAGGAATGCGCATGCGAAGTCGAGGGCTGTTGAGTGCCGTGCGATGAGATCATCGAATCTGAAGCTACCCTTCCGCGCCAAGAGTTCCTGAATGAGGGTGATTTTTTCGTTAATGCTGACTTCTTCATACAGGTCAATGATTCGCTCTGAGCTGAAGTGCCTAATCATCGACGCGAAGGTGCGCAGGAGGTCCCATGAATCGGCGGGAATCCAAGGGTCATCGTTGGGGTCGTCGGCGAAAGGGAGGGCTCTCTGCGTCCCTTCGCGCTCGACGCACCACTCAACTTCCATCTCTCGCTGCTCCATGAGCTCAGAGAGCTTTTTAAAGCGATGGTACTCTATGAGCTGATCTATGAGCGCGCGTCGTGGATCATCGAATTCGTCTAGATCATCTTCCGAGCGGGGCAGAAGGCTTCGAGATTTAATCAAGAGAAGAGTCGCGGCCATCTGATAGAATTCAGAAACTTCATCGAGGTCGGCTGAGGGGTCGCTATTTAGGCACGCTACGAATTGCTCGGTGATGCTCGAAAGATGAATATCATGAATATTCATCTCATTCATTTTGATAAGATAGAGGAGAAGATCGAGTGGGCCTTCAAAATCGCTGAGATGAAAAGTGCGACCTCTAGAAGGGCTCCCAAATTGCTCTGGGATAGAGTCTGTATCAAATTCTTGCGTCATTCCGTGTAAAACTCATCATACTGATAGTCTTCCAACGGGTAAATACCTTGTGGAGGAAGAGATGCGGCGAGCTTTTTCAGGGCGATGCCTAGACCTGGGTGCACAAGGTCAAAATCGAGTTCGAGCAGAGGCAACAGCGCGAATTTTCGTTCCGCGAGACCGGGATGGGGAACAATGAGGTTGGTTTCAGCAATTATTTTGCTATCGTAAAGTAAAATATCAATATCGAGCGGGCGAGGGCCCTTGTATATTTCCTTCTGCCGATCTCTACCGAAGTCCTTCTCAATTACATGAATTTCTTCAAGCAAGTCCTGAGGACTCATATCTGAAAATCCAGACACCGCCATATTGAAGAAATCCGGCTGGTCCTCGTAGTAGCGCGCTCGCGAGCGCCAAATGCTGGAGAACGCGCATCCTGAGAGTGTCGCGCAAAGGCGCTCCTTAGCGCCACGGAAAATGTTAAGAGAGTCTCCGCTATTGGAGCCAAGGCCCAGCCAAATCTTAGGCATCACCGGTTAAAATAGATCTTCCGCGCGGATTCTCGTGGTGTCGCCACTCGAGTCGGGCTGCGCCACAGCTTCCGCGAAGCTACTCTCAGGTGAGCTGTCAGGGGTCGCGTGCGCGGAAGCGCCACCATCTTTTGTCTTATCTGTGCTGAAGAGTATTTCGCGGACTTTAGCTTCAATCTTCTTTGCCTCTTCGGGGAACTGCTCAAGATAGGCTTTCGCGTTCTCCCTGCCCTGCCCTATCTTATCGGTGCCCGATGTGTACCATGCGCCCTTCTTTTCGATTACATCGCATTTCACGGCGGCGTCGAGGAGTGAGGCGCTCCAGGAAATGCCTTTGCCGAAGATTATCTCGAGCTCCGCTTTCCTGAATGGGGGCGCAACCTTGTTCTTAACCACTTTTACGCGGACTTTATTGCCGATCGCCTCTTCGTCCTGACCGCGTTCGATCGTTTCAATTCTGCGTACTTCGAGGCGAACTGACGCGTAAAATTTCAACGCGTTTCCGCCTGTGGTGGTCTCGGGATTACCGAACATCACGCCGATTTTCATACGAATCTGGTTGATAAATATGAGAATCGTCTTGCTTTTGGAGAGGCTGCCGGCAAGTTTTCGAAGCGCCTGACTCATGAGGCGCGCTTGGAGACCAACGTGTGAGTCGCCCATTTCACCCTCAATCTCAGCCTGAGGGGTAAGTGCCGCTACGGAATCGATTACGATGATGTCGACCGCTCCCGATCTGATGAGTGACTCGGCGATGTCGAGGGCCTGCTCTCCGTTGTCCGGCTGTGAAATGTAGAGCTCATTTATATCTACGCCAAGGTTTCGTGCATAGACTGGATCGAGGGCATGCTCGGCGTCGATGAACGCCGCGATGCCACCCTTTTTCTGAGATTCCGCGATCGCGTGTAGCGCCAGTGTTGTTTTTCCAGAGGATTCCGGGCCATAAATTTCAATGATCCTGCCTCGAGGATAACCGCCAATTCCAAGCGCCTCGTCGAGGAGGATGGACCCCGATGAGATCACCTCGATACCGCGCGCGATCGCGTGCGCGCCTAGTTTCATGAGCGATCCTTGACCAAACTGTTTTTCAATTTGAAGTCGCGCAGCTTCGAGCGCTTTCAGTTTTTCTTCTTTCTCACGCTGGACCTCAGAATCGGTGCGTTCTGCCTTAATGTGTACGTCAGAAGTCGATTGAGCGAGTGTCGATTCAATTTCAGTGCTTTGGTTCTCAGCAGTTCGAGTTGGTCTTCGTCCCATTATAGTTTTTCCTCCATCCAGATAGACGTGCGAATTGTACCATACGATTCAACTTTTCGCACGGCCTATCCACGCGATTCAGAGCGCGGCGATTATTCATGTCGAATAAGCTCGGAGGGAGCGATAGATGCGGATTTTAACGCCGGGACTATGGAAACGAGGGCGCTCGCGAGTACGCTCGCCCCTACGATGATGAGCGTGAAAGTCCAGCTAAAATTGACAGGGATATGCTCGAGGTAATAGTCAGGATTAAGCAGCGCGATAGGATGTACGGCAGGAGCGATTATTCGCGTAAAGAAATCGATGAGGAACTGGAAACCTGCGATAATCTGATTGATATACATCGAAATGAAGATGCCGACGCCGCTCCCGGCTAGAATGCCCAGCGTACCCGTCGCGGTTCCGCCTATGAGAAAGATCGTCGCGGCCTGCGAACGCGAGAGTCCAAAGGATTTAAGAATCGCGATCTCAAGCCTGTGCTCCAGCACGAATGTGCTGAGGGCTGAGGCTAAATTGATTGCCGCGACTATAACCGCGAGTGCCATGATGAGGATGAGCACCGATTGCGTACTCGTAAAGGACTGGAAAAGCCCCTGCTCTGTCGTTCTCCATGTCTGCACCGCGATGTCGGCATTAGTAGTCAGACCAAGGATTCGCATTTCCTGAGCCACGCTCGCGCGCACGGTGTCGAGTCCCGCGCTATAAGGATCAGTGACTTTAATCCCTAGGAATGAGTAGGATGTTTCCGAATTGAGAATGCGGATCGCGGTTTTATACGGAATGATGAACCAATTCGCGTCGAGTTCTCGGTACCCGGTCGAGACAACTCCCACGATGCGGAACACACTCATTTTGGGCAGCATGGTTTCACTATTCACGCTGCGCAGTGTGATGAGGGTCACGCTGTCTCCCACCTTCACTCTCAACGCCCTCGCCAGATATCGACCAAGGACCGCTTCGTTCTGCGACTTCGGATTCAGCGCTCCCGAGTCAACGCGCATGTATCGGGTATAGCCCTCGTCGTGCGCAATCGATTGATCCAGTCCGCGAATCTGCGCGGACACTGAGCCTAAACTCGATGCGGCCAGACCAAGCCCATCGATTTCAGGAGAGGCCGATGTGACACCTTGAAGCGCGCTGATAAAGCGCTGAAGGTCCTGAACCTTCTCAGGAGGAGCGCCAAAAGGCAACACTGCCTGCAGATGGCTGCTCTTTGTCTCAAGGTAGCGATCCGTAATCCCGCGAATCATTCCATTTGAGACAAAAACCACTATATACAACGGTATTATGCTAATGCTTATACCGAGTACCGCTCCCCAAAAAGGACTGTGCCGGAAATGTGGTCCGCGCGCGGTTTTCTCACCTTCGGCGCGCTCATTGACGGGGCGTCCGAATAAAAATCTCAGCCCCAAGAACGTGAGCGCCTTGAGCGGCCGGAATCTCATGACCTTAAGCATTCGAGCGCGCCGCCCTTAAGCGAGTACGAGGTGCTTCCAAGCGCTGCCAGTTCGGCATCGTGCGTTACGAGCACCACCGTTGTTCCAGTCGCGGTGGGAAGTTCACTGATGAGTTTCGCGACTTCTTTGGCGCTTGCCGCGTCAAGATTTCCTGTTGGTTCATCGGCGAGCACTATCGACGGCTTATTGACGAGAGCTCTCGCGATCGCGACGCGCTGGCGCTCTCCACCCGAAAGCTGAGAGGGATAGTGTGCCGCTCTATCCGAGAGCCCCACGAGGTTAAGCAATTTCCGCGCGGAATCCCAGGCTTCGGCACGGGGAATTCCCGCGGCATACCGAGGCAAAGCTATATTTTCGAGTGCGGTGAAATCGTTGAGTAGAAAGTGAAATTGAAAGACGAATCCCACGATATCCTTTCGAAAAACATGCAATGATTTTTCAGGCATTGTGCCCAAATCATACCCGCACACTCGCACCACCCCTGAATCGAAGCGCTCGAGACTCCCTAAAATCGCGAGGAATGTGCTCTTGCCCGATCCGCTTGGACCAAGCACCGTGCAGATGCTGCCTTTCTCAAGCTGGAAGTCTACGCTCTCGAGAATTTTTAGCTTTTCTGCGCCAGAACGAAATGTTTTCGTCAGGCTTTTACATGAAATAATAGGATCACTCACTTCGCAGAACCTCCAGCGGAGACGCAGTTCTATACCGCCGGTACGCGAGCCGCACCGCAAGCACAGGAAAGACAATCGCGAAAATCGCGATGATGGCGATATCTGAACTCATAATATGAGAAGGAATACCATCGATATAAAACACTGAAGGAGAAAAAATACGCAAATCCGGTACGCGTGCGAGTAGTCCAGCGCGCTGTACGAGCGATAAGAGCCACTCCAAGGCTCCTATCGCCGCATTAATAATCGTGTCGACATGGCGTGCGACAGGAATACCGATGCCAATGCCAAGCAGCGCGCCAAAAGTCCCCATGAGAAGGCCTTCGAAGGTAAAAATAGTCGAAATAGATGTTTTGCTGGCACCAAAGGCCGAGAGTATGGCGAGGTCTCTCGCTTTTCGCGCAATGTTCCGCCGCATCGAGTAGTGGATATTGATCGCGACTACCGCGAAGATAATACTCACAAGGAAGAACATGACGATCTTTTCGGTTCTGAGCGCGCTGAAGAAGCTGCGGTTATACTCATTCCAAGACTCCACGCGCTGGATCCCCTCCTTATGCGCGAGTTCGGACGCGAGCTCCGCGGATCTATTCGGGTTTTTGAGCTTAACACCGAGAGTGAGCGATTGCCCGAGTATCTCACGCCTTCCGAACCGAGAAGGATCAAGCACCGCGAGTCCCGCATCGAGTTCGTAGTAGCCCGACTTGAAAAGGCCAGAAACCGGCGCTTCGATGGAATACTGCTGGATGCCTTCGTCCGGGTGTACGGCTGCTCCTCGCAGTGTCAGCGGTGACCCATCAGAAACCCTCAGGATGCGCGCAGCTTCCGCGCCTATTAGTATGCCGCTCTCAAGGCTTTTCAGGACATACGCGGCGCTCACGCGCAATGCGCCACAGAAACCGGTGTCGCGCGAGGCATCCTGAGGAGTTATCCACATAACTCGGAGAACAGCTTGCTTGCCCAGACTATCAGCGTTTACTAGGAGGTTTGTCTCGTGAAACGGCGTCACTGAGCGCACAAGATCATTCGATTCCAGCGTGCGCGTTATCGCTGCTACATGTGCGGAGTCGACGATGACTCTGAGATGAAAACTCGTTGTTTCGAGCAGAGAATCGATATACTGCCGCTGAAGTCCATTCATGACGCTCATTACAACGATGAGCGCTACGATGCCTGCTGCGATTCCAATGGCACCAAAGCGCATTCCCGAGCGATGTGAAGTCTTTCGCGGACCAAGGAGCCAGCGTACCGCGATGCTGAGAAGAGGAATACATTTGGTTTTCGCGCGGCGCTGATTTTCGCGCACGAGAGCTGCTTGATCTCGCGTTTCATCGCACCCTGCTGTTTTCGTCATGCGTGTTCCATTTATAGGCCGATCAAGTCTTCGAGGTAGAGGTCCGCGTCGAAAGCTCTGAAGTCTTCGTAATGTTCGCCGATGCCCAGAAAAAGCGTAGGCAGACCGAATTGGCGGCCAACGGAAATGATCATTCCACCCTTGGAGGCCGAATCGTATTTGGTCATAACGACCCCATCGACTTTGACCGCGCCGTGGAATATTTCAGCTTGACGCATCGCGTTCTGGCCCGTGGTCGCGTCGAGCACGAGAATTTTTTTATAATTTACATCGCCCGCTTTCTGCTGCACAACTCTATCCAGTTTTTCGAGCTCCTTGAGCAGATCGACTCGAGTGTGCATCCGTCCGGCAGTATCCGCGATAACGAGGCCTGACCCAGCTTTTTTCGCTGCGTCGATCGCGTCCCAGAGCACCGCGCCAGGGTCTGAGCCATGCTGCTGCGCGACAACTCGAACCCCAAGACGCTGACCGTGAATTTTAAGCTGATCAATAGCAGCTGCCCTGAAAGTATCGCCAGCGGCAAGTATAGGGGCATTCGAGAATTTGGTGAGCATCGCCCAACGAGCGAGCTTCGCGCAGCTTGTCGTCTTGCCCACACCATTGACGCCTAGAATGAGCACGATGTTGAGGCGCGCTGGATCGAGGGCAAGAGATCCCTGGACGATATAAGGCCTCAGTAGATCCTTGAGTCGGCTCTTAGCGATTTCTGTATCGGATATGTGCTCTTTTTGGCAGACCGCCTTGAGTTCGTCGGCGATGCTGAAAGCAAGAGTCGCGCCAATGTCACCTTCGATGAGAAGGTCTGTTAAATCGTCGAAGGTTTCGTCGCTCAGGAGGCTTCGCTTAAAGAGCGCTTTTATTCTTTCAGAAAATTTCATCCCTGTTCTCCAATCAATGGTTTCATACTATGGCCTACTGCGAGGCTTTCAACATCCTCACCGCGTCCGCTACGGTGAATGTTAGAAACGCGGCGGTGACCGCGGCGCATGTTCCCGCGACGATACCGGAGATGGTCGACGCGCTGCTGAACGCGCTGTTTCTATAGGCCACCTCTCGGTACATCTGCCAGACCCCGGCGCTCACAAAAGTCAAAGAAATGCCGATCGCGGTTCCGCTTACCGCGAAATTAAAAGCTTTTTGAGCGTCTTCGTATTCCTTTTTATCGCGCCAAGGTTCGATTACAGGAAGCTGCTCAGAAGATGCCAGGACGCTGTCTGAGGATTGAATCGTTGCTGTACCCGCTATGTGTGTGCCTATCAGCCCCTTGGTCAAAAAGTATGAAATCGCGCGATCAATAGCGTCTTGAACCTTGAAAATTGAAATCGCTTCTGACACATATTCAGCCCATTCTCCGTCTTTTCGTATCATCCACACGCAGATTCTTGTTTGATCGTCTATTATTTCATACATATTGAATAATATCGTGTTTACTCCCGCAAATTCTTTGAGCGAAAGAATCGTCGCGGCACTTACGCTCTCGAGTGTCAACAGCCGCGACCGCAGCGATGCGATGCTCACACTGTCCAGTGGAACGCTCCGCGTTTGTCTCTGAAATGATGCGATGAGCAGCGTGTCGAGACTCACAGCCTCAGGAAATGGATTGCCGTTCGGCAGACTCTGCGGAGCGCTCATCGCAGCGCGCAACGCTCCTGGTAGGTACAGAAGTTGTGCTGGAGTCGCGGCGATCCGCTGAAATTCGAGCCCGTCCTCGATTCGAAGAGGAAACACGATCGCGAGCCCCTCAGCGCTATCAGTTGAAGGAATAGTCGAGTTCTGTGCGTAGGACTCCTGAGAATTGAGAGCGAACATCGCTCCGCATAGAACTATGAAGA
>JAKALZ010000045.1 GCA_021813065.1 bacterium | reverse complement strand
TCAAATGCGTGCGCGTATGACTGCGCATACTGCGTCAATAGGCGCTCGGCCAACGTACGGCGCGCGACGTTTCAGCCCGAGGACCTCGCGAAGACGATCGCCGATTTCAGCGCGCGTGGCGTGATTCATGGAGCATTCATATCGTCAGGGGTGCTCGGTTCGCCGGACGACACTATGGAGCGCCTTGTGTGGATGGCGCGCAGCCTAAGAGAACGTTACAGGTATCGCGGGTACTTGCATCTCAAAGTGATACCTGGGTCCTCGGAGGCTCTTGTCCACGCGGCAATGCGCTACGCCACGCGCGTGTCAGTCAACATCGAATTGCCAACCGAGGAGAGCCTCTGCCGGATCGCCCCCGAGAAGACCGCCGACGCGATACTCTCCCCTATGGCCACGATTTGCTCGCTCATTCGAGAGAGAGAAAATGAGCGCGATGCTTCGCGGGCGACGAATCCTCTCTTTCGCGCTGGGAAAAGCACGCTCGTTCATGGCGCTGGCCTAGATGGCTATATGTCAGCAGGACAGACAACGCAGCTCATTGTCGGCGCGAGTCCCGAACCGGATTCAGTCATCCTCTCGCTCGCGCAGCATCTCTACAACAGTTTCAATGTTCGACGCGTGTATTACTCAGCTTTCCGTCCAGAAGGCGCTTCGCCATCGCTCCCCCACCCGAGCTCGCCGCCCTACCGCCGGGAATTCCGCCTCTACCAAGCGGACATGCTCTTCAGGTGGTATGGGTTTTCGTCATCGGAGCTCTTTGAGACTAACGACGAGCTCGACGAGGATCTTGACCCAAAAACTTCATGGGCACTCCGGCACCCAGAATTTTTCCCTATAGAGCTGATGACTGCCGATTTGACGCGGATTCTCAGAATACCTGGCATTGGACCGCGGACAGCGCGCCGAATTCTCGAACTCAGAAAATCGGGCAGCCTCAGTCTGGCATCGCTGCGCCGACTCAGGATACGCAACCGGGTGGCGGGCTGGTTTATCACAGTCCGGGGAGCTTCGATGCCGCGCGAGGATATCGCGGATGGGGCGCTGAGCGCGCCTCGCGGAATCGATGAACCGGCCGCGCTGCGCGAGTTTCTTAAGGAGGCCCCGCCACACCAATCCCCTTCGCCCCCTCAATTTGATTTTTTCGCCTAGGCCTCGCGTTTGCATTGACTTCGCGAAAATGTTTCCCCACAATAGACAATAAGGCCGCAATATATGAAAAAGAGCGTACGATTTTGGAGAAGGATGCTGATCGCATGCATTCTCGCCCTTATCGCGTTGCCGTGCGGAGGCGTGGTGCTTCTCTCGCTGCAGAACGCGAAGCTACGGGATGAAATCGAGACGAGAGTGATCGGCGGCGACGATGCGGTCACCATCGGCACAACCTCCTACGACGCGGCCTCGATCGTGCGGCAAAAGCCCCTGCTCTCCTATCAGCTTCTCTATCCTGAGATGAAGGCCTCTTTTTCCGGGTTTAACGACGATCTCGTAAACCCGAAAACGGTTTTTCTCACCTTCGATGACGGCCCATCGACGTCTACCCTGCCGATCCTCGATATACTTAAGAAGCACGGTATACACGCCACCTTTTTCGTGAATGGAAAATCGAGCGTATTCGCCTCCTCGTGGCTCAAGCAGATCGCCAAAGACGGGAATACAATTGGAATGCACAGCTACACGCATCAGTATTCTCTCATCTACGCGTCTGTTGAGAACTGTATCGAGGATCTCAATAAAAACTATCTCTACATCAAGAATACGACAGCAATCGCGCCTACTCTGGTTCGTTTTCCCGGAGGAAGCATCAACACCTACAATCTCAAAATCTATCCCCCGCTCTGCGCGGAGATGCTGCGGAGGGGACTCATCTACTGCGATTGGAATGTGAGCGCGGGCGATGCTATCAAAGACGCGACCTCCGAGTCGATGCTTGAGAATGTGCTCAATGGGGTAAAGCTCTGTTGGGGGCCAGCTTTCGTGTTGATGCACGACAACGGCAACGCTGATCTCTTGAAGGCGCTGCCACAGATCATTGAGAGACTCCAGGCGGAGGGCTACACCTTTGCCGCGCTCGACAACACAGTGAGACCGCCGATGTTTGTCTATCCTGAGGAAAATTGAGGAGGAACGTCAATGAAAGAGAAGAGCAATTTCGGCAAGGCTTTCGATGAACTCCTGCACGGCAAGGATGAGGACCATGAGGCTGCCGAAATGGCTGTGGAAACAGTCAATGGGTTTGATCCAGAGCCCTCAGCGGCGCATATCGCCGCCGTAGCGAGCGCTCAGGCCCAGGTACCGCGACAATCGGCTGAGGCAACGATCACCGCGGACATGGTGATCAAGGGGTCTGTGACGAGTTCGTCGAACATCAATGTGTTCGGCACTATTCTTGGTGATGTCACCTGCGAGAACGACATGGTGGTGTCGGGCCACATTGAGGGCAATATCAACGCCCGCTCATTTCAGCTCGTATCTGGCTCGATTAACGGCGATATCGTCGCAAAATCGATGGTCGACCTCGCCCAGGGATCGAACGTCAACGGCAACATAAGCGCGGAACGGATCTCCGTCGACAGCAAGGTTACTGGCAACCTTAGTGCCTCGAATGTGGTACGACTCAACGCGAACGCGGTGATCGACGGAAACATTAAAGCGGGATCGATCTCGATTCAGGAAGGGGCTGAACTCAAGGGCAACCTCGACATCCACAAGGCTCAGGAGAAACTCGAGACGATCTAAGCCTCAATCGCGAAAGGCGCGCAGCGATTCCGCGAGCGGCTGATACGCGATGCCCTTCTCGGTGATGATGGCTGAAATGAGCGGCGCATCGGTCACGTCGAAGGCGGGGTTGAGGGCGGGCACGCCTTCGGGCACCATTCGCTGTAAGTACCAGGAAGTCGTGACTTCTTCGGGCGGCCTTTGTTCGATGGATATGTGCGCGCCCGAAGGACACGCCCAATCGATGGTCGAAGTAGGACCGAGCACGTAGAGCGGAATACCATAGTGTTTGGCAAGTATCGCCACCCCCAACGTGCCGATCTTATTGGCGATATCGCCGTTCGCCGCGATCCGGTCGCATCCGACAAGCGCTGCCTGCACAAGCCCGCGCTTCATGACGCTCGCGGCCATATTGTCGCAGATCACGGTTACATCGATACCGTTTCTCGAGAGTTCCCACGCGGTGAGCCGGGCCCCTTGCAGAAGAGGCCTCGTCTCATCGGCAAAAACCTTGAACTGATATCCACGCTCGTTTCCGAGATAGAGAGGCGCGAGCGCCGTGCCGAACTCTGAGGTGGCGAGGGCGCCGGCGTTGCAGTGGGTCAGGATGCCCATCCCGGGTTTCAAGAGCGAAAGCCCATGATCGCCGATCTTCCGGCACATCGACGCGTCTTCATCGCGTATCGAATCGGCTTCGGCCTTGAGTTCACCGAGGATGCTCGCGACAGATTCTGCAGGGGAAAACGACGCCGCGTTCGCGCTTTCCGCCGCCTTGGCTCGCTCCGAAGCCGCGAGTGCTCTCCGCTCCATCCGATCGAGGGCCCAGAAGAGGTTGACCGCGGTCGGACGCGAGGTTTCCAGTTTCTTTTTCGCGCGCTGAACCAGCCGCAAAGCGCCATCGATGGAGGATGCCCCTTCTCTTTTTACCGCGATATAGAGGCCATACGCCGCCGCGATTCCTATCGCGGGAGCGCCACGCACGCGCAAATTTCTGATAGCTTCCCAGATATCGTCGAGCCGCGACAGTCGAAGGTACTTCACCTCGTTCGGCAGAAGAGTCTGATCGAGCAACACTATCTCTGATGCTATATCGTCGAGGAATACGCTTCGGAATTCGTTCATTTGGCGCCCTCTGCTTCAAAATTTCGAATAGACAAGAGTCTAAAGTGAAGCCTGCCTCCTGTCAATTTCATGGGTTTTGCTCTTTTGTCGGAATGCATGACAATTTTCTGAATTGTTCCTATACTGTTGTGCATGCGTGATACTTTGCAGCAGCCCAAACCGTCGTGGCTCAAGATTCAGCTTCCCCACGGCCATGAGTGGCAGCACGTGGAGCGCGTGCTCGCGGCCCATGGGCTCCACACTGTCTGTGACGAAGCGAAATGCCCCAATAAAGGCGAATGCTGGGGAGCCGGCACCGCAACCTTCATGATTCTCGGCGACGTGTGCACGCGAGGCTGTCGATTTTGCGCGGTCAAGACGCGCCGCGCGGGCCTCCCCCTCGATCCGGACGAGCCGCGCCAGCTTGCGGAAGCGGTGAAGGCGCTGGGTTTGAACTATGCGGTGATCACTTCTGTGGACAGAGATGACCTTCCCGACCGAGGCGCTGCGCACTTTGCCACCTGCATCCGCGCGATTCACGACACAAGCCCCGGCACCAAAGTCGAAGTGCTGATTCCCGACTATGTTGGACCGGGACTCATCCCCATTCTTGGGGAAAAGCCCAATATTGTCGCGCATAATGTGGAAACGGTGCGCCGTCTTCAGAATGTGCGCGATCCGCGCGCCTCCTTCGATAAAAGTCTACAAACCCTTCGAGAAGCCGCCTCGGGAGGCTTCCCCACGAAATCGAGTCTTCTCCTCGGCCTTGGCGAGCGCGACGACGAAGTACTCGACGCGCTGAAGGAACTTAGGAGTGTCGGCGTTTCCATAGTCGTCATGGGCCAGTACCTCCGCCCCACCCCAAAGGAAATTCCTGTCGTGGAGTATGTGACGCCCGCACGATTCGACCAGTACGCGCGGCGCGCGCGCGAGCTTGGATTTTCCATGGTGGTCTCGGCCCCCTTCGCGCGTACGAGCTACCACGCACAGCAGGCATGGGACCGCGCTTCCGCCCGAGGCGGCGTATGAAGCTCGAACTTATCGGCAAGCCCGAAGGCTGCAAGCTTCTCCGCCTTACCATCGAAATCGATGCGACTGCGGGTCTGAGCGCGATGGCTCTTATCCAGTCGATCTCCATCCGAGGCGACTTCTTCGCGATTCCCGAAGAGGAATTCGACGCGCTTGAACGCGCGCTAGCGGGGGTAGCGCTTGGAAAGCTCGGGCTAGAATTCTCGAAGCTCGCGCGTGAACGCGGGCTTCAGTGCGCTGGCATCAGCGGCGAAGGCCTCGACGAAATCGTTCACCGCCACCTGGCCACCCTGAATGAGAGGAACTGATTCATGAGCCACATGTTTCGCCTTCTGGAGACAGGATTCAATCCCGCCGTGTTCAATATGGGTCTCGACGAAGCCCTTCTGCGCTCCGTCGCGCAGGGAGAAAGCCATCCCACGCTGCGATTCTATGGATGGAAGCCGCCTGCGGTATCGATAGGGTATTTTCAGGGGCTGCACGAAGAAATCGACACTGATGCCTGCGCCGCGCAGGGTGTCGACATCGTGCGGCGCATCACGGGCGGCGGCGCGGTATTTCATCACTACGAGGTGACCTACAGCATCGTGGTGCCGCTCGCCCACCCGCTCGCCAGAGAGAATATCCTCGATTCGTACAGGCTTTTTCTCGGCGGAATCATCAAGGGGCTCGCCACGCTTGGAATTCCCAGCGAATTTTCGCCTATCAACGACATCAGCACCGGGGGCAAAAAAATATCCGGCAACGCGCAGACAAGAAAGCTGGGATGCATCCTTCAGCACGGAACGATTCTGCTCGATGTCGAAGTCGATCAAATGTTCAGCCTTCTCAAGGTTCCTCTGGAAAAGGCAAGGGGCAAGCTCATTGCCGACATCAAATCGAGGGTTACGAGCGTAAAACACTGCCTTCCCTCTGCCGGCTCGGAACCCTTCGAGTCGCTCTTTTCGACGACCGTCGGCGCACTCGAAAAAGGCTTCGCGAAATCGCTCGATCTCGACCTTCAGCGTTCTGAGCCGACCCTAAAAGAACTTGAAATCGCCGCCGAGCTCGCCGCGGGGAAATTCGCGTCCGCGGCGTGGACCGCGCTCAGATGAGCTTGCGCCGTGCATAGGAAACTGCAATACTGATACCAAGTGTTCTTCGCGAGGAGGCGGGCATGGTTATTGCCCTGTTTCTGAACATAACCATCCTCATATCCAGTACTGTCCTCTACCATTTCATAACGCGGAATTTAAAAGGAAAACCAAACGCGCGATCCGTCGTCAACGGCCTTCTTCTCGGCGCGACCGCGATTCTGTGCATGCTGACTCCTTTTCAGTTCGAACAAGGAATTTTTTACGACACGCGAAGCATTGTGATCGGCATCGCGGGATTCTTTGGAACACCTCTTACCGCGATCATCACCACCGCGATCGCGCTCGCGTTCAGAATCGCGCGCGGCGGTGGCGGCATGTTTGCAGGCATTTTCAGCATTCTTTCGGCATTTGTCATCGCATCCCTAGGGCGCAGGGTGCGATACCGCTACACTCGGTTGGCGCAAAAGTACTCCCTCTACCCAATATGGGGAACATGGCTCCTGGGCATCATCATCCACATCTTCGTCGTGCTCTCGCAATTCGCGCTCCCTCAAACTCGATGGCATGAGGTCATTCCGCTCATACTTTTCCCCTACCTCGGCATCTATCCTCTCGCGTTCTCGCTCATCTGCCTCCTGTTTCTGGACAATGAGCACATTGAGAAAGCGGCGATCGACCTCGCCGAATCGGAGGCGAGGTACCGAAGCCTCTTTGAGAATCACCACACGGTCATGTTCATCATAGATCCATCGGACGGCAGGATTATCGACGCGAACCCCGCCGCCGAAGCGTTCTACGGCTGGGATCGATCGACACTGAAGACAATGCGCATCAGTGATATCAACACGCGCACTCCCGAAGAAATCAGCGCGGCGATGGAGCGCGCCCGCAACCAGGACAACAACATCTTCTATTTCAAGCATCGGCGCGCGAACGCTCCGCCCATCGATGTCGAAGTGTACAGCGGCCCCATTACCATCCATGGCAGGGAGCTTCTCTACTCCATCGTGCACGACAACTCTCATAGGATAAAGGCTGAGCTAGACCTGAAGGATCTCATGCGGACACTTGAACAGCAGGTACGCGCACGCACTTTGGATCTAGAGGAGCAGACGCGCAAGCTCACCGAACTGAACAGGGAGTATGAAGCCTTCGTCTACTCGATTTCTCACGACCTGCGCGCTCCCCTTCGCGCGATTTCAGGATTTTCGACAATACTCAAAGATTCCATGGATGCTTCAGAGCAGCACGACTGGCGCGAGGAAGCGCACCACATGATCGATCGCATTCAGGCGAACACGACACACATGCAGAAGCTCATCGACGACATGCTCCTGCTCTCCCGCGTAAATCCGAAATCGATCAACCTCCAGCCCATCGACCTCAGCGCGGCAGTCACCGAAGTCTTCGGTGAGATTGCCGAGAGCGAAAAAGAACGAAACATTGAATTGAGTGTCGAGCCAGGCTTGCGCGCGAATGCCGATATCGATCTCGTGCGGATTCTTCTTGCCAACCTCCTGTCGAATGCCGTAAAATTCACGCGGACGCGAAATCCCGCGCGCATCGAATTCGGTTCTGAGATTCGCGGTAATGCAAAAATGTTTTTCATTCGCGACAATGGCATCGGTTTTGATGTCACCGCAGCGGGGAACAAGCTGTTCGCGCCGTTTCAAAGGTTTAACGAAAACCCTGAATTTGAAGGAACCGGCATTGGGCTCTCGATTGTCAAGCGCGTCATCGCGCGCCACGACGGAACGGTATCCGTCGATTCTCATCCAGGAGAAGGAACCACCTTCTATTTCTCGTTCGGTGAAGGACGACAGGTATGAATCAGCACATCGACCGCGATTCCATTCTCATCGTAGAAGACAACCCAGACGATGCTGAACTCGCTATCATCGCGCTCAAACAGAAGGGAATCAAGGCTTCGTGCAAAATAGCGAAAGACGCGAATGAAGCGCTCGATTTTGTCTTTGGCAAAGACAAGCCGCTCAGCCAGGGCACCGCGACTGCCGCCCCGACCTCGCCCACTCCCCCTTCGCTCGTGCTGCTCGATCTCAAGCTTCCTGGCCGAAGCGGCATAGAGGTGCTCAAGAGTCTTAGAGCCTCGCCGCCCACGCGCTACGTTCCTGTCGTTGTGCTCACCACATCGGTTTTGGAGGAAGACATGATCAAGAGCTACGAGAGCGGCGCCAATAGCTTTATCCGAAAGCCGGCCGATTTTTCGACCTTTCTCAATCAGATAGACTTGATCTGTCGCTACTGGCTGTATACCAACCTAAATCCAAAATCGCAGGCCCTGTGAGGAATTGCCAATGGCAGAACTCCCTGAACACCTCGAACTCAACGCGCTGATTATCGAAGATAACGAAGATGACCTCGAATTGTTGGTGTATGAACTCAAGAAGGCGTTCGCATCGTTGCGCTATGTGCATGCGCAGAGTGGGAGCGAGTATGAAGCCGCGCTCGAAAAAGGCATGTCGGCACGCACGGAAGATCGTTTCAATGTCGTGCTCTCAGATTTCATGGTACCGAGCTACGACGCATTCTCCGCGCTCGAATCGCTGAAGCGCGTCGATCCGACCATCCCCTTCATCATCGTTTCGGGCGCAATCGGCGAAAGCGCGGCGATCGCTCTTACCAAGGCCGGCGCCTACGACTTCGTGCTCAAAGATCAGGTCAATCGTCTGACGCATATCATTTCCAAGGCTTTCGAGTGGACCGAACAGAAAAGACTTGAAGCCCAACAAAAAAAACAGATCGAGATCCAGAACAGAGCGCTCCAGTCATCTCCCATCGCGATCGCGATCCTCGATCAAGATGGCACCATCGAGTGGGTCAATTCCGCGTTCACAACCCTCACCGGATGGTCGGTTCAGGAACTTCTTGGCCACCCCTTCTGGGAATTCTCCGATACATGCGATCAAGCCGACCGCGAGAAATCCTTTCTTGAGCTTGAGACCAATAATATTTTTCAAAAGGAAGGAAGCGCGCGGCGAAAAGACGGTTCCAGATACAGTGAATTCCGTCAGATGGTCAAGCTCACCAAGTCTGGCGATACGGCGCAACGCTTCATGCTGATCCGGCAAGATATTTCGACGCTCAAACAGTATCGATCGAGGCTCGAGATCGATGCGGAACTCCCGTACATCCTCAACAACTGTCCAGCCGAAGCCTGCCTCTATGAGCAGTGTGCCGCGTACATTCGACGGGCTTTCGGCGCCGAACGCGTGGGTTTCATAAAAATGCTCCCGCAAGGAGAACCTGAAGGCCGCTGGCATGGAGATGACATGAGCGCATCGCAGCCGCGCGCGGGTGAGGATGAAGCTCGATTTCCGATCATGCTCGATGGTTCGCCGCGAGCGCTCTGCGTCATTCGCTGGAATCAGGTGCCTCTCGAAGGTACGAATCTTCTCATATCCTATGCGCTCGAAAAGCTTGCGCAACCGCTCTCGAAGCTCATCGCCCAAGCGGCCGCCGAAGAGTGGCTCAAGCGTCTCTCCCTCCTCGATACCTTGAACCAATACTGTGCCGCTGGCCAAAACCTACACGAGGCATTTCAGAAGATCATAAGGATTATCAAGGAAACCCTCCGCGCGATTGGCGAATTGAAAAAATTAGGGATAGATAACTTCCATGTGATTGTAAACAGCATTATCCCACCCGAAGCCGCGCAGAACTCGCTTTTTGCCGCACGCGCCGCAACAGCGACAGCGTCCCATCCGTCTCGCCGCGCTGCCAGTGATGAAACGCCGCCGTGATCTGGATAATCGCCTGAAGAAAGCTCTTCTCCGGCTCATCGAGCCCGAGCCACACCAGCTCCCAATGCTCGTGCGCCTCAAAGAACTCCTGCCTCCGGTAGCAGGCCAGCCCCGCGGCCAGCTCGCCGCTCCGCCAGTCAAGCACGCCGCCGCACCAGCTCTTCGTAGGCCGCGGCGTACTCCCGCGCCGGCTGCTCCCAGCTGTAATCGCGCTCCATGCCGTTGCGCATCAGCCGCGTCCACGCTTCCTTGTGCTGGAAGGCTGCCAGAGCGCGATCGATTGCGGCCATCAGGTCCGCCGGCTGATAGCCGTGGAACTTGAAGCCCGT
>JAKALZ010000044.1:846-10059 GCA_021813065.1 bacterium | reverse complement strand
GACCGAGCTGCCGTCGAGGCTGCATTTCTCTTGCAGTGGTCCAATGGGCAGTTAGAGGGTCAGGTCAATCGCGTGAAGCTGATCAAGCGTCAGGGCTATGGCAGGGCCAACTTCGATCTGCTGCGGCGTAGGGTCTTGCTGAGCGGACAGAAGAAGCCCGGGGTCCGACGACATGCCGAACCCGGCCGGATGACGACCATAGTCCCTGCTCGGATCTCGCTTCCTCCCCTGGAGTTGAGGTTTTCTTCTCCGTTCATGATATGTCGCTTAGGGCGTGGAGTGAAGAAGGATCAAGCCTATGGTCGGGACTTTATTGAGTATGTGTATCGCGGAAGCTTATTCCTCCAGCGTCGGTGGTGTGTCGATCTCGGATGGCGTGTCCGACGTGGAGGATTCTTTTTCTGCCCGCTTTTCGGTCTTTTTGAGCATTTTTTCTTCGCGCTTCTGCTTTTTAGCGAGTTCGCGCTGTCGTTTTTCGAAGGAATAGTTCGGTTTCATGGTTGAGGCCTCCAAGCGGTTATTTAATGGTTTGTTTCTAAATCAGTAGGAGCTTCTGTAGCGGTCGCGACCGCGATCCTCGCGGGGCTTGTCCAGCGCTTCGTTCGCCTTGACCACGCGTCCGTCGAGCTCCTGGCCATTGACACCCGCGATAGCGGCCTGTGCCTCGGCGTCGTTGCTCATCTCGACGAATCCGAAACCTTTGGATCTTCCGCTCGCGCGGTCCATGACGACACGGGCCGACTCGACTGTTCCATAGGTCTCGAAACGCTGTCTCAGGGAGTCATCGGTCGTGGAGTAGCTCAGATTTCCTACATAGATCTTTTTGCCCATAGTGGCATTCCTCTTTCCAGGTTCTCGCGCGGTTCTGCCCTGGTGGGAGCGGGCGAATCCTGGTCTTCAATTGCGTACATGCGCCAGATGCGCATGGCGATCATATTCGGCGTTCTGCCGTGTATGATCTGGAAAGCTCTCGGATTCTCGGTTTGGCGGATACTTTTCGGCAGGATAAGCGAGCGTGAACAAGCAGTGAAAAGCGGCGGCAACGTTGTCTCTTCCATCTCTCTGCCTTGGATCATACAGCAATTGA
This sequence comes from bacterium, assembly GCA_021813065.1. Classification (GTDB taxonomy): domain Bacteria; phylum Spirochaetota; class Spirochaetia; order Treponematales; family Rectinemataceae; genus Rectinema. The sequence goes on along the minus strand of JAKALZ010000044.1, from coordinate 8,972 downwards.
GAAGAAATAGCACCTAGGTGGGTAGACAATATTGAGTATTTGCTTTGCAGCCACATTTTACCTTGCGAATTCCGCGAACTGCACCTACAATCTCAATGTAAATGATTCATTACAGGAGGTGCTTTCATGTCAGTGAAACGAGGAATGTTGCTTGCGATCGCGATCGCCATGATCGCGGTACCGGTTTTCGCCAAGGCCGGCCAAACGCTCGTCGTCTACTCCAGCGTCGATGAAGTGAACGCGAAGAAGATTTTTGACGCGTTTACCGCGCAGACAGGCATCAATGTGCAGTTCGTGCAGCTCTCATCAGGCCCCGCGTACGCGCGAATCAAGGCCGAATCCGCCAATCCGCAGGCAGATGTATGGTTCGGCGCTCCGAGCGAAAACCATATCGTAGCAAAAGAGGAGAAATTGACCGTCGCGTACAAGGGCCCGAATTTCGACAAACTCGGGAAGGAATTCAAGGATCCTGACGGCTACTGGCGCAGTTTCTACATGAACCCGATGGCGTTCGCCGTCAACAAAGAAGTGCTGGCTCGCATGGGAGCGCCAAAGCCGATGAGCTGGGCTGACCTCCTAAACCCCGCCTACAAGGGTCAGATTCAGATGCCCTCGCCGCAATCTTCGGGCACCGCCTACAACATCGTCGCTTCGCTCGTGGTGATGATGGGCGAAGACAAGGCCTTCGACTACATGAAGAAACTCGCGCCAAATGTTCAAACCTACACTTCCTCCGGCACCGCGCCTTCGAAGGCGGTCCAGGTCGGACAGTGCGCGATCGCGCTCCAGTTCACACCGGCCTTCTTCGAGGCGATCGACAAGGGTTTTCCCGTTGAAGTCATTTTCCCCAAGGAAGGCGTGTGGTTTGAAGCGCCCGCGGTTTCGATTCTGAAGGGAGCGAGAAACCTCGAGGCGGCGCAAACCCTCGTCGATTGGCTCTCCTCGGTGCAGGGGCAGAAGGTCTACACGGATCAGAAGACCTATTTCTATCCGGTTATCGCCGGTGTTCCACTCGGGCCGGGCATGCCCGCATTCGAGTCGCTCAAGACGATCGATGTCGATGTGATCTGGGCCGGAGAGCAGAAGAAGCGCCTCGTTGACCGCTGGGTGAACGAAGTGCTCAGCGCGAAGTGAGCGTGTGATGCCTTCTATCGGATCGAGGGCGGCCGCCGATCTCAAGCGAGCCGCCCGTGATCCGGTGTTGCTGGCGGTTATCCTGCTGGTCACCGGATCACTCTTGATATTTGTGGTCTATCCGCTCGTATCGGTGGGGGCGGCGAGCCTCGATACCGGGGGCGGCAAGCTGGGGCTCAAGGTCTACGCCGATGTCGCGAAATCCGCGTACATCCGCAAGGCCTTCTGGAATAGCCTCATGATGAGCTCGCTGACCGCGCTCATCGGCAGCCTTCTCGGTTTTATTTTTGCCTTCGCGGTCGCGCGCGCCAAAGTTCCGTTTTCGAAATTCTTCAATATGATCGCGATAATCCCGATTGTGTCGCCGCCTTTCATTGGCGCGCTCGCGATCATCATGCTGTTCGGCAATAATGGGCTCATTACCTGGAATCTGCTGAGAATTCAGAATTTTCCCGTGTATGGATTCAACGGATTGCTGCTCGCGCAGGTCGTGACCTTCTTTCCAGTCTCGTACCTCACGCTGAAAGGCGTGCTCGAGTCGATGAACCCCATCCTCGAGGACGCGGCGCTCGACCTTGGTGGCACGCGATGGAAGGTTTTTATGCGCGTTACGCTGCCATTGGCTTTCCCGGGCATCGCGAGTTCGATTCTTCTGCTCTTTGTCGAAACGCTGGCTGATTTTGGAAATCCGCTCATCCTGGCGGGGAGCAAGTTCCCGATTCTCTCAGTGCAGGCGTATCTTGAAATTGTCGGCATGTACGATCTTCCCAAGGGCGCGGCGATCTCAATTCTCCTTCTTGTTCCATCCCTCATCGCGTTTTATCTGCAGCGCTGGCTCGTGAGCAGGCGTAAGTATACGACAGTGACGGGAAAACCTCAGCAGTCTACGACGCAGATCGTAAGTCCGGGGGCGCGCGTCGCGCTCTTCGCGGTGTGTGCCTTCGTGGCACTCATTGTTGCGCTGATATACTTTTCGATCATCGTGGGGGCTTTCGCCAAGGTCTGGGGATTCGACCATCGTCCGACGCTTGACCACTTCAAGTTCGTGTTTGGCGTAGGCTTCAAGGCGGTGCGCGACACGCTCGTGATCGCGGGCACGGCGACACCCTTCGCGGGACTTCTGGGGATGGTGATCGCCTACTTGGTGGTGCGCGTGCGCTTTCCGGGGCGGCGCTTCGTGGAGTCGGTGAGCATGCTGAGTTTCGCGGTGCCAGGCACCGTGATCGGCATCGGCTACATTCTGGCCTTCAATCACAAGCCGTTCGCGCTCACGGGGACGCTCGCGATCCTGCTGCTCAATTTCATTTTCAGGTATATTCCGGTGGGCATCGAGTCGGGCAAAGCCATTCTGTCGTCGATCGATCCTTCGATTGAAGAGGCGGCTATCAACCTAGGCGCGGATGCAAGGAAGACCTTCAGTCGGGTGACGCTGCCGATGATATTGCCTGCCTTCTTCTCAGGCCTCGTGTTCGCCTTTGTGCGCGGCATGACGGCGGTGAGCGCGGCGATATTCCTCGTCTCGTCGAGGTGGAATCTGATGACCGTACACATCATGGCGCAGGTGGAGTCGGGGAACCTCGGCGCCGCGGCGGCCTACAGTCTCATCCTGGTGCTCATTGTGGCGGTGGCGATATCGCTCATCAGGATCGTGCTCAAAGTCCAGTACAGAAAATTCGGCGGCTCGATGCTGCACTTTTAGGAGCGCTCATGAGTGTGAAGCTTTTAAATATCACGAAGGAATTCATCGATCTGGAACGCGAGGGCGGAAAGCTTATCGCGGTGAAGGATTTCAATCTTGAAATAGAGGAGGGCGAGTTCGTGACCCTCCTCGGGCCATCGGGCTGCGGCAAAACGACGACGCTGAGGATGATCGCCGGCTTCGAGACGCCGAGCGCGGGCGACATTTTCATCGGAGATAAGAATGTGAGCGCCGACCCTCCCAACAAGCGCGATACTTCGATGGTGTTCCAGAGTTACGCTATTTTTCCGCATATGTCGGTGGAGCAGAATGTGGGGTTTGGCCTCGAGCTCAGGGGAAAGCCAAAAGCTGAAATCGCGATGGAAGTGCGGCGGATCATGGACGCGATGGGGATCGGAGAACTCGCCAGGCGGCGACCTGACCAGCTCTCGGGCGGACAGCAGCAGCGCGTTGCCCTGGCCCGCGCGATCGTCAACCGCCCGAGCGTGCTCCTCTTTGACGAACCGCTTTCGAATCTCGACGCCAAACTGCGCGAGCAGATGCGCGTCGAGATCCGGAGGATACAGCAGACCTACAAGATTACGAGCGTGTATGTCACGCACGATCAGGCCGAGGCAATGACCGTTTCCGACAGGATCGTCGTCATGAACCGAGGAAGGATCATGCAAGTCGGCACGCCTTTTGAAATCTATTCGCGCCCGGAAAACCAGTTTGTCGCGGACTTCATCGGCAGGGTCAATCTGCTGCCGGTAACGGTGGAAAAGCTTTCGGATCAAGGCTGCGAGGCTGTCGACGCGCAGGGGCAGAGGCTAGAGGCGGCATCGGCCGCTTCTGGTATTGCCGTTGGGCGGAAGGCTTTTCTCATGGTACGACCCGAGTCGCTCTCGGTCGAAAAAGATGTGGGGGCGAATGAGGCGGGCACAGGTAACGCCTCGGGCGCGGCCAAGGGGCATAGCGCAATCAGTTCGATTGGCGCGACGGAGGCGCCTCACGCGATCGAGCGGATGCTGTTCGCGCGCGGCGTTATCGAAAAATCGGTCTATCTAGGCTCAACGGTGGAGTATGAGATCAACGCGTCGCTCGATCGTCCGGTCTTGGCTGTGTCGCACGACCCAGTGGATGTGGGGTTTTGGCGTCCTGGAGATTCAGTGGCGCTACGCTACAACCCTCGAGCCGCGCACCTTTTTTTACGTTGAAATGAGTCGCGCGAGCGGGAAAAGCGAAGAAATGTTCGCTGAATTTTGCGCACACGCTTGAATTTTGCAATATTGCTTTATATAGCAATAATTTATGAAATATGTCCCATATTTTGCATATCTTGACATATTTTGCACAGGATACTAGAATCTCGCACTAGAGAGCAGACGCGGCGCTTCGTTGGAGCGCCAGCTCTGCGCTTTGTGTTCCTTTTTGGAGGATTGTATGAAGCTGGTTAAGGTAATCGGTGCTGTTCTCGTCGCGCTGTTGCTGTTCTCCTGCGCGCCGAAGCTTGCCCAGAAGGATCTCGATACGGCCAATGCCGCGTTTGCCGATGCCCAGAACGCCAAAGCTGATGTGTATGCTCCTGATGCGTTCAAAGCCGCTCAGGATGCCAAAGCCGCGCTCGATGCGGAGCTCGCCGCTCAGGATGCCAAGACCTCTGGCAAGTCCTATAAGCAGGCTAACGATCTGATCAAGGCCCTCGCCGACGCGAGCACCAAGGCAAAAGCCGCCGCCGCGACCGGTATGGATCAGGCAAAGAACGATGTCGCACAGCTCATTACCGGTACTGATACTGAGTACGCCGCTGTTCAGGCGCTCGCCGCGGCCGCGACCAAGGATGCCAAGAAGGCAGCCAAGGCCAAGCTCAATATGAAGGACGTGAACGCGAAAGTCGCCGCCACTGGTCAGGCAATCACCACCGCCAAGGCCGCGAACGACTCACAGGATTACGCCGGTGCCAAAGATCAGCTCACCGCGGTCAAGGCAACCCTCGACGAGCTCCAGACCGCTCTTCAGAACGCTGGATTTGTCGCGCAGTAATTCGTAATCCGCAATGCGGATAATGTGAAAGGGCCGCCCTGAAAAGGAGCGGCCCTTTTTATATTTTTGTCTTTCATAACATATATGCTATATTTTTGAATATGCAGATGATTTCACGATCATATAAAGTTTTGGCCCAGAGCCCCCTCGATGTGATTGCCCTCGAAGAATGCCTTGTAAATTCAGTCCGTACACAGGACGCGACTCTTTTGTTCTACGTGAACGCACCATCGGTGATTATTGGCCGCAATCAGAACGTGTGGAGAGAAGTCTCGCCTTCGTGCGAGCTCCCCGTGTACCGCCGCGTTTCAGGTGGTGGCACGGTCTACCACGATGAGGGAAATGTCAATTGGGCGCTCATTGTGCCGCGCGCTCTCCATTCGCAGGGCGAAGAAATCGCGATGGTGGCGAAGGCGCTTGCGACCTTGGGGATTCACGCCTACCCCGGCGCGAGAGGAGGACTTTTCGTCACGATGGGCAACGGAGAGACACTGGGCAAGATTTCAGGCACGGCGAGGAGATTCGGTGCCTACAACGTGCTCCACCATGGAACACTTCTCGTGCGGGCCGATATCCAGACGCTCAAAGCGTCGCTCGGCGGCATCAAGGTCTTCGAGGACTCCTCGATCGCCTCAGTGCCGGCGCACCCCATCAATATTTCTAGCATCCTTTCTTCGATCACTACCGACGAGGTAATCGATACGCTTTCGAGAGAGCTCGCGGGGATGATCCCTCGAGCGCTCGATCTCGCGCGGTTTTGGAGCGCGGCGGAACCCTCGGGAGACACCAAGCCGCGGTACGACCCTGAAAATTTCAACGATGTGATCGACCTCTGCATTGATCAAGACGAATATGAAGGCCTGAAGAAGGAATTTGGATCAAAAGAATGGATTCTCGATCGGAGTCCTCAATTTTCCTTTGCTGTTTCGAATGGGAAGGAAAGAGCGGCCGTCAGAGTGCGTGAAGGAAAAATTGAGGAGGCAATGGCGCTGGAGATTGGCGATAGGGCTTCTGAGGAGTACGCGGCGCGCATCGCGGCGCGTTATGGAGGAGCTCATTTCGACTTTGATATTCCTAAACGCATCGAAAGGGAAGAAGTATTGAAGGATGCAGCGCGCTGAAAGAATTGCGATGGCAACTGTGGTGCAAGGTGATACCGTGATTGAGCACCATGCGGTGGCCCGCTTCCCCTATCGCGGCAATGGCCGGGCAGTAGCCGAAGAGGGGCTGCGGATTCAACACATGAGATTCTGCTTGCTTCGAAGACGGAGCTCACGCTCGACGATGTGGTAGAGCGTGAGCATGCCCGTCCCTTTCGGCCGCGGCTCGCTTTCCCGCCGTGTTTCACCTAAGGCGCCGCACAAGAAATTCCGCGCGTTTTCTGGGCCGCGGTTCACGATCACTCGTGAACCGCGGCTCTTTTTTCGGGCTCGGCGCCGAGGTTCTCGCGGTAGCGCTCCCAGTGGAGGCGGGCAGGATTCCACTTTTCCTTCGGTTTTTCGCCGCCTCGAGGAATGCCCATGGGAATGAGGGTGAGTGGCTGAATGTAGTCGGGCAGGCTGAGGATCTCGCGCATGGCGCCCATGCGGTCGGGGTAGGGGTAGCCGGCGGTCCACACGGCGCCGAGCCCGAGCGATTCGGCTGCGAGGAGGATGTTCTGAGCAGCCGCCGCGCAGTCGATAGACCACATGACTGAGTCGGGACCGCCCCACTGGCGCCGGAGGTCGCCGCAGACCACGATGGCAGCGGCGGCGCGGGCGGCCATTTTCGCGTAGGAGAGCCGCTCGGCGAGGCGCGCGAGGGTGGCCCTGTCGGTTACGACGACGAACTCCCAGGGGCGTTGATCGACCGCGGAGGGAGCCGCCATGCCTGCGCGGACGAGCATTTCGAGCTGTTCTTTGGAAATGGCGCCCTCGGCGTAGGCGCGCACGCTTTTGCGAGAAAAAATGGTCTTGAGTGTTTCGTTCATTTCCATACTGTCGATACTCCTTCTGTGTTTTGGGAAGATGAAGTGCGCAATGATTCTGGCGAGTGTCGCCGCAAACCCGCTCACCGTGGCAAGTCTGCCCACGGGAAACAATTCGCGCGCGGATGCGCGGGCTATCCGCGGATCTGGGCTATCGCGATCGATTGCCGCGCCCATCAGTGGATAAACTCCAGCCATAACGTTCCGAAGGCAACCGAAGCGACCGTCACCGGAAGGCCCACCTTGAGGTAGTCGAGAAAGCCGATTTTGATGCCCGAACGCTGGCCCTGCTCGGCCACGATGAGGTTCGCGACGGAGCCGAGGAGGGTAAGGTTGCCCGCAAAGGTACTCGCCATAGCGAGCATGAGCCAGGCTGGCTGCGGGTTGCCCATCGCCTTGGCGGCGGGGGAGAGGAGCATGACCGCGGGTACATTGGACACGAGGTTCGAGATGAACACGATCGAGCCGGCGAAGAGTCCTCCGGGGTGGCGCAGATAGGGGCCCAGCCAGGCCATGGCGTCGGAAAAGGCGCCGGTTTTAGCCACGGCGGCGGTCAGCACAAAGAGGCCCGAAAAGAACACGAGCAGCGTAAAGTCGATTTCAGCGAAGATTCGCTCGGGGTGGACGCGCCTGGTGATGAGGAGAAAGGCGGCAGCGATAAGCGCCGCGAGGCTTGTCTGGACGCCCGCGAGAAGGAGAATGAGCAAGAGACCCGCCGCCGCGAGGCTCTTGTACATAAGCGCGGTGTGAACCTCGGAGTGCGCGGCTTCGCCGCTCACCGAGACATGGTTTGAGCTATGTTTTAGCTGTGCGGTTTTTCGAAACTCGCGGGGAAACATGGCGATGGTGAACCAGTACGAGAGGAGCATCGCGATCAGTGAAGGCAGGCCGAGGGCAAGCACGAAGGTGCCGAAATGAATGCCAGACTGCGAAGCGATCAGCATGTTCTGCGGGTTGCCGATCGAGGTAGCGCAGGAACCAGCGTTCGCGGATGTGGCGAGAGCGATGAGGTAGGGTCTTCCGTCCGCGCCTGAGCGCCGCGTCATCTCGGCGACGAGGGGCGTGAACATGAGGCATATTGTATCGTTTAAAAAGAGGGCTGAAAGGATCCCCGACACGAGCACGACGATGGCGAGGAGCATTCTCGGCGATCGCGCGATCGAGAGTAGTCGTCCGCCCGCGATGAGAAAGAAGCCTGATACGCGGAGGTTTGCCACGATGATCATCATCGCGAGGAGAAGTGCTAGTGTCTCGACGTCGATGGCCGCGATCGCCTCGGCGGAACTAAGCCCGCCGAGCACCACG
>JAKALZ010000044.1:0-836 GCA_021813065.1 bacterium | reverse complement strand
GACTGCGGCGGTAAGGGCGATGCTCGCGCGGTTCATCGCGAGGCGGGGGAATTTGCCAGACGCGATGCCGACAAAGGCGAGGACGAGGAGCACGTATACTGCGGAAGTATTCGCATCCATATCGACTATTATAATGGGGAATCGCTGGTGAGGTCTCGGGGTTCAAGCCTTGCGCGCGATCGCCGATGGGCTTTCAGCCGCCTGGCTTTCCCTTTGTCTTGGCTTACATTTCGTTCAGAAGCTTCTTGCGCTGCTCCTGAATCGTCTCTTCGGCGCAGGACGCAACCTGGAGAACGCAGGGGGCCACAAGGCGGTATTCGACCAAGGTGCCTTTCCGTGTATCCTCGATGAGCCCAGCTAATTTCAGCTGGCTCAGGTATTTTGAGACGATGGATTTATCGACACTGAGCTCCGCGGCGAGGGCGCACACGCACCAGGGTTTTTCGGCGAGTTTCTCGAGCATGATGATGCGCAGGGGGTTCGCGAGCGCCTTGAAAATTTCGGCGCGTCGCTCATATTTGCGTTCGATCTGTTTCATTGATCTTAATGTTGCAATGTTGAAACACTTTTGTCAACCCATTGACGTGGATTGTTTTGTTTCATATTATTGCAACATTACATCAGTGGCCGATGAACGCGGTTGTATCGTGCCACGTTGAACATTTTTACCACGACAGGGAGAGTGTATGAAAATCCAGATTCTTGGAAGCGGTTGTCCGAAATGCAGACTGCTCGAACAGCATGCCCGCGAAGCGGTGGCGGAGCTCGGCGTCCAAGCTGAATTTGAAAAGGTGCAGGAAATTGACGAGATCATGGCGATGGGTGTGATGATGACG
>JAKALZ010000043.1 GCA_021813065.1 bacterium | reverse complement strand
TTGTCGGCTTTCATCATTTCGAGGAGCTCCCGTCGACTGACGGCTTTGCCCGCCATAGAACAAGCCTCGTCGATGCGAGAGGGCAGCCCGAAGGCGTTCAGCAGCGCTGAGATACGCGCTGCGTCTTGTGCGCTGAGTGAACCTCGCCGCTGAGCAAGCGCATTCACCGTGCCAATACCGGCAGCCACCGCGAATCCGTGCGGGAGGCCTGTGAGAAGTTCAATTGCGTGGCCGAATGTGTGGCCGTAATTGAGCGCGTGGCGCTCGTGTGTGTCGTGCGGATCCGCGCTTACGTAGCGCTCCTTCACCGCAAGCGAGCGGCGTATGAGCGCCTCAAGCGTCGCTTGATCGAGCGCCTTCGGAGCTGTGCCTGAAGCCGCGATCTTTTCAAAAAAATGGAAATGTTCCTCACCATCGAGAACCGCGTGCTTGACCGCTTCCGCCAACCCAGAGGCGATATCGCGCGCGGGCAATGTGGTGAGCCAGCGAACATCGCAGAACATCTCGCTCGGTGTTTGAAAACTGCCTATGACATTCTTCGCGGAGCCAAGATTGATCGCGTTTTTCCCGCCAATGGAGGCGTCGATCATCGAGAGCAGCGTCGTGGGGCAGGTTATAAAGCGAATTCCACGATTCCAGAGGTGCGCGGCAAGGCCCGCGACATCGCTGACAGAACCGCCGCCGATCGCCACGAGCACAGTCTCGGAATCCGCGCCTAAGGCGAGCAGCGCGCGGCAGATAGCCTCGAGGCTCTGGAACGATTTGCAGTCCTCGCCGTCGGATACCTTGATCCACCGCAGGTCGCTGGGCGTGAGGCTTGGCGCGCCGTCTCGCGATTCGAGCAGCATCGCTTCGGCGCGAGCTTGAAGCGCGTGGCTCGTCACAAAGACGGCGCGAGCGGGTTGCACGATCCCGAAAATACCGGAGAGCGGACCAAAGCAAATCACTGTCGAAGACTGCCGCATTGGAGACTCCTAATCGACCGCTTCCGAGAAGGCGTCGGGAAGCGGAGCGTGTCGCTCCTCATTTTCTGCATCCGATTGCCCGGTAGTCGCCGGCGTGACCGAGGTCGCCGTGATCTTCGGGACACTTGTGGCCTCATGGGCTGCGCGGATTGATTCTTCTGAAGTATCGATGGAAGCGCGCATCCTCGATTCGCCCATGAAGCTCTTGAGCGCGCGCAGTTTATCCATGAGTTCCTCGAACATGGGAACGTTGAGCTGTTGTTCTTTGTCGCTGAGCGCTGAAGGTGGATCGATGTGCACCTCGATCTCGAGCCCATCGACTCCCGAGGCGACCGCGGCGAGACTCATTGGCTCTATGAACCGCAATATGCCCGTACCGTGCGAAGGATCGACGAGAATAGGAAGGTGGCTCTCTTTCCGCACCGCCGGCACCATCGAGAGATCGAGGGTGTTGCGCGTGTAAGTTTCGAAAGTCCGTATGCCGCGCTCGCAGAGCATGACATTAGGGTTCCCTTCCGCGAGTATATATTCAGCGCAGTTAAGCCACTCCTCGAGGGTTGAGTACATGCCGCGCTTGAGCAGAATGGGCTTGCCCGACTTTCCCGCCTCGCGTAGAAGCGAAAAATTCTGCATGTTGCGCGCGCCGATCTGCAGCACATCGGCGTACTCGCCAACCCACGAGACATCGCGGGTGTCCACCACTTCGGTGACCACGGGCAAACCTGTTTCTTTGCGCGCTTTGTCGAGTATTTTGAGCCCCTTCAATCCCAAACCCTGGAACGCGTAGGGAGAAGTGCGGGGCTTGAAGGCTCCGCCTCGGAGCATGTGGGCACCGGCGCGCTTCACCGCGATGGCGGTCTCGATGGTTTGTCGCTCGGTTTCGACAGAGCAGGGGCCTGCGATAATGACTAGCCCCTCGCCGACACGTACGCCGCCGACATCGATAATGGTAGTGTTCTGGCCCGGCTTTCGCGCCGCGAGTTTTATATTTTTGATCACGGAAGTCTCCTTACAGAATTGCGCACCGGATGGGGCCCATCATACCTGCGCATAGAAACACGGTCAAGCTTCGCCAATATTCATTTTCCTTAGAAAAAGGCGTACTATGTCGTCATGTACTTCAGCGAATTGGTGTCAGCGTACGACCGGCAGCGGCGAGAGCGCAACATCTACCACGATCTCATGCGCGACCGCGTCCGCGAGGTGCTCTTGGTCGGCAGCCTCTACGACTCCTTCGTCGTAGAATCCGACGGGGTCCTCACCGAGCAAATCTACGGCGAGTACTTCAAGCTCAACCTCAACTCTATCCCTAGGGTAACGTGCGCCTACACCGAAGAGTCGGCCCTCGATCTCTTCCGCGAAGGTCGATTCGACCTCGTGATCATCATGGCCAGCCTCGACTTCGACATGCCGCTCAAGCTCGCCGCTTCTATGCGCCACATCTGGCCGGATATTCCCATTCTTCTCATGGTGACCAACAACTCGAGCCTCGCGATGCTCGACACTTCGCGACCCGAGCTCTCGGCCTTCAACCGCGTCTTCGTATGGAACGGCTACTCGAAGCTTTTTGTGGGAATGATCAAGTACATAGAGGACTGGAGGAATGTCGAGATCGATACGCGGACTGGAGAGGTGAGGGTGATGCTCCTCATCGAGGATTCGGTGCGCTATTACTCGCGCTATTTGCCGGTGCTTTACAAGGTCGTGCTACGCCAGACCCAGCTGCTCGTGGAAGAGGAGCGCAGCACCGAGACCTATAAACTCCTGAGCATACGCGCTCGCCCGAAAATACTTCTCGCCAGCAGCTACGAAGAGGCGCTGAACATTTTTGAGACGTACAAGCCATACCTTCTCACCGTCATCACTGACGTGCGGTTCTCAAGGGGTGGCGCCTTTGATGAGAACGCAGGCTTCGAGTTCTTGAAGTTCGCGAAGCGAGAGATTCCGGATCTACCCATGCTCGTGCAATCAAGCGAACAGAACGTGCGGGAACGAGCCTACGAAGTGGGAGCGTCGTTCATCGATAAGAACTCAGAATCGCTCGAGATGGAGCTCGCCGCCTTCCTGCAGGCGAATCTCGGATTCGGCAACTTTGTATTCAGAAATCCCGACGGGAATGAGATCGCGCGCGCCCGCAACATGGGCGAATTCGTGGAAAAATTGAATGAGATTCCAATCGAGAGCCTCCTCTACCACGCGGAGCACAACCATTTCTCAGCCTGGCTCATGGCTCGCGGGGAAATCCATGTGGCAAAGATACTGAGGCCCTACCGCATCACGGATTTCAGCGGGCCATCCGAGCTTCGACGCTTCATCGTCCACTTGATCGACCAGATACGGTCGACTCGCTCGCGCGGTATGGTTCCCTACTTCGATTTAGAGATGATCAAGTACCCTCGGTACCTCTGTAAAATCGCCGATGGTTCGGTGGGCGGCAAGGGGCGTGGATTGATATTCATCCACTCGCTGCTCGATAATATTGACTTCTCCCAGTACGTGAAGGGAATGCGCATCGCGATGCCGAACACCGTGTTCGTGGGTATCGATGAGTTTGAGCATTTTCTCGAGATGAACGGGCTCTGGTCCTGGGCATACTATGGCAACAACACCGAGGCTATTCCCTCTGTGTTTATGCAGAAGGCGCTCACACCGCAGCTCGTCGAGCGCCTCAGACAGTTCCTGTCCGTGAGCAAAAAGCCGCTTGCGGTGCGCTCAAGCGGTCTCTTCGAGGATATGCTCATGGTGCCATTTTCCGGAGTCTACGACACCTACATTATTCCCAACAATCATCCTGACGAGGAAATCCGCCTCCAGCAGCTTTGCGGCGCCATCAAGCTCATTTACGCGAGCCTCTTCTCAAAAGAAGCCCGCGCCTACTTTGAGGCGGCCAACTACAACCTCGAAGAGGAGCGCATGGCCGTGGTGATCCAAGAGCTCGTGGGATCGCCGCACGGATCATACTTCTACCCGAATGCCGCAGGTGTGGCGCAGTCCTACAACTACTATCCGGTCTCCTATGTAAAGCCCGACGATGGGCTCTGCCTTGCGGCCCTCGGCCTCGGAACCTATGTCGTGGGCGGTGGCGCGGCGTTTCGATTCTGCCCAAAGTACCCAAAACTCGACGTGCTCTCGCCTGAGCACGCGCTCGAGAGCACCCAGCGCAGCTTTCACGCGCTATCGCTCGAGAACCAGCAGCCCGACCTGCTCCAGGGAGAAATGGCTAGCCTCTCAGAATTATCGGTGAGCGCCGCGGAGAGGGATCGCTACTTTCCCATGATCGCTTCTACCTGGGACGCCGCGGATCAGCGCTTTGTGCCGGGAATACTCACAAAAGGGTACCGCGTCATCGATTTCGCGAACATGCTGAAGTACGAGGCGTATCCTTTCGCGCAAGCAATCGACATGGTCCTCGATATCGCCACACGGTCAATGGGCACACCTGTAGAAATCGAGTACGCCCTCAACTTTGATGCCCCAGGACAGGACCCCACACTCTACCTTCTGCAACTCAAACCGCTCATCCATATCGACGAAAGGGTGGAGATCGATCTCTCCTTGATTCGACGAGAGGACTGTCTCATGATCTCGCGCACCTGCATGGGAAATGGGCGCGACTTCAGTGTGCAAGCCATCGTTTGGATTGATCCGCGCGTCTTTACGCGCGATTCCACGCTGGAGATCGCTGCCGAAATCGAGGAATTCGACACGATCGCGCGCAAAGAAAACTTCAACTACCTGCTTATCGGCCCGGGCCGCTGGGGCACGCGCGATCGCTGGCTCGGCATTCCCGTCTCCTTCTCTCAGATTTCGAGGGCAAGGGCAATCGCGGAAGTCGACCTGCCAGACTTTGTGGTGGAGAGCTCGCAGGGCTCACACTTCTTCCACAACCTGACCACGATGCGGATTAAATATATGAAGGTGACTCAGAGCTCAGAGGACGATTTTATGAACTGGTCGTGGCTCTACTCGGTGCCGCCTCGGAAGAGGACACAGCACTGCGCGCTCACGATATTCGAGTCGCCGATGGATATACGCTTCGATGGCAGAAGTGGAATTGGGGCGATTTTAAAACCTTCGATGGCCATGCCTGAACTTGAATCTTGAAGCGCGATTCGAGGTGCAAACCGAGGCGCGGTCGTTGACCATCAGACCGATTTCCGGCAATACTCATCGAACCAACGAGGCACATGAAAATGATTGATCAAAGCGCGGCGCGAGCACTTCATCCGCTCGAGGTAAAGATTCTTTTGGCATATAGAACTGGTGACACCTTCGATAGCACGCAGGTTCGAGAAAAACTTGGGTTTCGAGAGGGACAGGAGCAGCAAGCCTTTTCATGGCTCAGCTCAAAGGGCCTTCTCGAAGAAGTGAGTCGACAGACCGAGGTTTTCTACGAATTGACCGCGCTTGGTCAAGAGTGGCTCGAGAAGGGTACTCCCGTTCGGCGCATATTTTCCCTTGTGAAGGAGACTGGAGCGCTCAGCCTTCCCGACATCGCGAACGCTCTCGCGTTCGATCAGAAGACCGTGGGATCAGCTTTCGGTTCACTCTCTAAGGAAGGCGTCTGCGTCATGGACGAGACGCGCCGCGTCATCCTCGCCAAACCCGAACTTCCCCAGCCCCTCGTCGAACTCGAGTCGCTCCTCGCGCTCGCCGGAGCCTCCGGTGGTTCGCTTCCCGAAGCTTCTCTCTCGCCCCCGCAGCGCGCCCTCATGGGGCAGATCGCCAAGAAGCGCGGCGCTCAGGACGCGCCATTCCGCGTCGCCGAGCGCGCGAAAGTGGTCTACCGCATGCTTCCCCTCGCTGACGACTACCGCGACGCTGTGCGCGCGCTCGGCATGACCGGTGAAGAACTCGGTGCCATCACCCCCGAGATGCTCGAAAAGGGGAGCTGGAAGCTGGGAAGCTTCCGCCCCTACAACGTCCAGGTACCACCCGCGCGCGTCATCCCCGGCCGACGCAACCCTTACGTCGAGTTTCTCGACAGCGTCAAAGACAAGCTTGTTTCCCTCGGCTTCGAGGAATTCGAAGGCAATATGGTAGAGACCGAGTTCTGGAACTCCGATGCGCTCTTCATGCCGCAGTTCCACTCGGCGCGCGACATCCACGACGTGTACTACATCGAGGAGCCGACGCACGCCAAATTCATCGAGGAGCCCTATCTGTCGCGCGTCGCCGCCGCGCACGAGAATGGAGGGAACACTGGGAGCCGTGGCTGGCAGTACCACTTTGACCGCGACTTCACGCGGCGGCTCATTTTGCGCAGCCAGGGCACTGTCCTCTCCGCGCGCCAGCTTCCAAAGGCAAAAGTGCCGGGCAAGTACTTCGGCATCGTGCGCTGCTTCCGGTATGACCGCGTCGACGCGACCCACCTCTCGGACTTTTATCAAACAGAAGGCATCGTGCTCGGCAAGGATGTGAACCTCCGGACGCTCCTCGGCTTCCTCGAGATGTTCGCGATCGAAGTCGCGGGCGCCAAAGAAGTGAAGTATGTTCCCGGCTACTTCCCCTTCACCGAGCCCTCGATCGAAGTGCACATCAAGCACCCTGTGCTCGGCTGGTTCGAGCTCGGTGGCTCGGGCATATTCCGCCCCGAGGTGACGAGGTCGCTCGGAATCGACGTGCCAGTGCTCGCGTGGGGAATCGGCATTGATCGCATGGCCCTCATGGCTCTCGGCCTTAATGACCTCCGTGAGCTCTTCAGCCCGGACCTCGAGAGCGTGCGCACGCGCCGTTCCCAATACAAAATTCAGTGAGTCTGGAGATCCACTATGCCCAAGATTGAAGTGAACGAACAATTCTTTTTTCAGCTTGCGGGAGCCTCATGGTCCGATATAGAAAAATTCGAGCACGATCTCACTGTGGCCAAGGCAGAGCTCGACGAGTGGAACACCTCTCTTCCCGCCGACGACCAGCGCACCATCAAGATCGAGCTCAACGACACGAACAGACCCGACCTGTGGACTACCGCGGGCCTCGCGCGCCAGCTGCGCATCTACCGTACGCGCATAATTCCCTCCTACCCCTTCTTCGCCTCGCGCACAAAATCGAAGGAGACGCGCTACCGCGTTGTCGTCGAGAAGTCAGTGAAGCAGGTTCGCCCTTGGCTCGCGGGCTTCGTCGCGCGCGGCTCTGCGATCAGCGACGCGCTCCTCCGCGACATGATCCAGACCCAGGAGAAGCTCGCGTGGAACTTCGGACGCAAGCGCAAGGGCGTCTCGATCGGCATCTATCGAACCTCGCTCATCGAGTGGCCGGTGCGCTACTTTGGCACAGACCCCGACACGACTTCCTTCGTGCCCCTGCAGGAAACCCGCGCGATGACGCTCAACCAGATTCTGGCCGAACACCCGAAGGGCATCGAGTATGCCTCGATACTCAAAGGCGAGCCGATTCACCCGCTTCTCACCGACTCGAAGGGCAGGGTGCTCTCGTACCCGCCGATCATCAACTCGGCGGACCTCGGCGCGGTGCAGGTGGGCGACAACGAAGTCTTCATCGAGGTAACCGGCAGCGATTACCCCTCTGTCGCGCTCTCCGCGTCCATCATGGCTTGCGACCTCGCGGATCTGGGCTTCGAGATTGTCAATGTGCGGGTTGACTACGAGTACGACACTCCATTCGGGAACTCAGTTGTCTTTCCTTACTACTTCCAGGAAGAAATCTCGGCGTCGCTCGAGGATACGAATAAGCTTCTCGGGAGCGCGCTCGAGATGCCCGAGGCGCTCGACGCGCTTACCCGCATGGGACTCTGCGCCTATTCGACCGACGGTCGCGCGATCAGCGTCGCGCCGCCCGAGTATCGCAATGATTTTCTCCATCCCGCCGATATCATGGAAGATGTGATGATCGGCGCGGGACTCGCGAATTTCGCGCCTCAGCGCCCCGCCGATTTTACCATCGGGCGGCTCACGCCGATCGAGCGCTTCTCGCGCAAGGCCAAGAGCATCATGGTGGGCCTCGGCTACCAGGAGATGATCTACAACTATCTCGGTTCAGGCAAGGATTACGCGGAAAAGATGCGCGTCCCCGCGTCGGATCTCGTCAAGATTTCCAATCCTATGACGGAGAACTACGAGTTTGTGCGCAACTCCCCGCTGCCGGGCCTCATGCAGACCGAAGGCGTGTCGGCGAAGGCCTCGTATCCGCACCGTACCTTCGAGGTCGGTAAAGTCGCGCTCAAAGACAGCCAAGCGAACTACGGCATTGTCACGCGTCAATACCTCGGTTTCTTAACAAGCCACGCCCAGGCCGACTACAACGAAATAGCCTCGCACGTCGCCACCCTCATGTATCTTCTTGGTCGAGAGTACAGAGTTCGAGAGAGCTCAGATGGGCGGTTCATCCCAGGGCGCCAGGTCGAAATTCTTGTAAAGGATGCGCGGGTCGGCGTGTTCGGCGAGCTGCGCCCTGAGGTGCTCGAGGCCTTTGGCGTCGCCATGCCCTGCGCCGCGGGGGAGCTCGACCTCGAATCGCTCCTCGACGATTGAAATTCTGAAGCGCTGATCGCCTCCTCGCGCGCATTTCCTTTGATGGAACCACGCGAGGGGGGACTGGCCGCATGGAAATTTACGCGCATGAGCCTCTTGGATTCGACGGAATCCTCGTGCAGGTCGAGGCAGACATTCGAAATGGCATACCCGCGGTAGAGATCGTCGGTCTCGCGTCCGCTTCAGTGCGCGAGGCACGAGAGCGTGCCCGCATTGCGGTGCGCAACGCGGGCTTTGAGTTTCCTCAAGATCGCATCCTCGTAAATCTCTCGCCGGCCGATGTCCACAAAGAGGGATCGGCGTACGACCTTCCCATCGCGCTGAGAATTCTCGCATCATCGGGGCAAATCGAAGATATTCCTGTCGCGATACTCGCCATGGGCGAACTCACGCTGGAGGGAGAACTGCGCCCTGTGCGGGGAATCCTGCCCGCGGTGCGCGCGGCGAATGAGTGGGGCATCCACATCTGCCTCGTTCCGAAAGAGAACGCGGGTGAAGCCTCAATGGTGAACTCGGCGCAGGTATGGCCGTTGCGCCATCTCTCAGAGGTGCGAGGACTCGCTCTCGCGCTGGCACAAGGCGAGAAGCCTGATCCTCCCGCGCGCACGGAGCATACCAATTTATCGGGCGCGGCAGAGAGCGATGGCCCGCACATACCAGATTTTTCAGACTTCAAGGGCGATCCCCAACTCATGCGAGGACTAACGATCGCGGCGGTGGGTGGACACAATCTCTTTCTCTCTGGCCCTCCGGGCGCCGGCAAAACGATGGCAGCCCAGCGATTTCCGTCGATTTTGCCCCGACTCACCGAGACGCAAGCGCTTGTGAGCGCATCGCTCCAATCCCTCTGGGGCAGGGTGCGGATGCATATCTCCAATGAACCGCCATTTCGCGCTCCCCACCACTCAGCGACGCTCGAGGGAATGATCGGTGGTGGCAGACCTCCTAGGCCTGGCGAAGTGAGCCTCGCCCACAACGGCGTTCTTTTCCTCGACGAGTGCCCGGAGTTTCACCGAGATGTGCTTCAAGCGCTCCGAGAACCCTCAGAGCGCGGCTATGTCGATATTGTGCGCGCGGGGCGAACGCTTCGATTTCCCTCTGATTTTCAGCTCATTATGGCGGCAAATCCCTGTCCCTGCGGGAACCTGGGCATGCCCGGCAAGATCTGTCTGTGTTCCGCTGAAGAAATTCGAAAATATTGGAAAAAACTCGGAGGCCCTCTTCTCGATAGACTCGATATGCGCATCGCGATGCGGCCAGCCGATGTCCGGCAACTCATGCGAGGTTCGGCAATCTCGAGCGAGCGTATGCGGACAGTCGTCGAGGAGGCACGCGCGCGACAGAGACACAGGATTGCCCACCGCGCGCTTCAACAGGATGCGTGCGGTCAGGGTGGCGGATTTCTTAACTCAAGAATCGCGCCAGGATTGATCGCGGAGCTGTGCTCGCTCACTGGCGAGGCTGAGCATCACTTTTCAGCGGCGGTATCGGCCCATTGGCTCTCCGCGCGAGCGAGTCACAGTGTTCTAAAAATCGCACGCAGCATCGCTGACCTCGAAGGTCACGGCGATATTGGAGTAACCGAGATCGAGGAGGCGATCAGTTAT
>JAKALZ010000042.1 GCA_021813065.1 bacterium | reverse complement strand
GAGCAATCGCGAGCATGTGATCATTGGATCAAGCCCCAAGGATCAAGAGCGCGCCGCGGCAGAAGCTATTCGAAATACTGGTTGGAACGGCACATGGTTCGTCGATGCTGATCACATCACCATGAAAACAGTCGATTGGTTCATTCCGCATTCTAATTTTTTTACCATCGATGTCGCGGAAACCATTGGCACTCCTGCCTCGCCGGCCTCACGAGACGCATATCTCTCGCGCGCGGCTTTCCTTTTGAAAAAGGGCGCTGCTCCGGTTGAGGTCACGCAATCCGATCTCGAGGCGGTGGCGGAGAAATTCCTCGCCGCGGTCGAAGAAGCTGGAATCACGTATCGCCACATCGCCGAGCGCCGCGCTCCCGGGTCCTTCATAGTCGAACTCTCGATGGATGAGACCGACGCCCCGCAGACTCCAGGCCAGGTCGCCGCAATTCTTGTCGCGGTGGCGGCTGAAAAGCTCCCCATCGCGACCTTCGCGCCGCGTTTTCCCGGCAAATTTCTCAAGGGTGTCGACTATGTGGGCGATGTCGCCGAGTTCATGCGCGCGTTTGAGGCAGAAACAAAGATCGCGCAGTGGGCTTCGTCCGCGCTCGGTCTGCCCAAAGGCCTCAAGCTCTCGATCCATACAGGTAGCGATAAATATAAATTGTATAAAGGAATACATGAGATAATCACACGGCTCGGCGCGGGCGTTCACCTCAAGACCGCTGGTACCACCTGGCTCGAGGAGATCGTTGGTCTCGCCGAGGCTGGCGGCGACGGGCTCGCGATGGCAAAGCGAGTCTACGCGAGCGCCTATGCGCGGATCGACGAGCTCACCGCGCCGTACGCGAACGTAGTCGATATCGACCGAGCACAGTTGCCGACACCTGAGCAGGTGGCCGCTTGGGATTCCGCGACCTTCGTAAGCGCCCTCCGCCACGAGCCTGGATCGCGTGCGATGCGGTCCGACATGCGCCAGCTCATGCACGTCGGGTTCAGGATTGCCGCTGAAATGGGCGATGAGTACCTTAGCGCGCTCAAAGTCTACCGCGAATCTGTCGCGCGAAACGTGCGAAAGAATCTCCTCGAGCGCCATCTCGTGCCTCTTATTCTTGGCTGAACGCGACCTTTTTTCGCGGAGCATCGATGTCAGCAGAGCGCAACTTTCTACAGACTCTTTCCTCGCGACACGTTCGTCCGGGGATCCGGGGAAAGATTCTGCTCTGCTTCGCGATCCTTCTCGCATTCTTTCTCTTACTCACGCTAATCATGCAGTCGGAGACCATGAAGCTCTCAAAAGAGTATAGTCTCAATCTCTCAAACTACCTGCTTGCGCACCGCTTTCGGTTGGACCTGTCCGCCTTCCACGCACAGGCAGACCGCTATCTCCGCGAACCCGGTTCTGTCGACATCGAGTCGGTCTACAAGGGAATTGGTGCCCTCAACACGCAGTACACCAAGCTCATTCCCCTCCAAGATATCTCGATCCCTGTCATGTTTGAAGTTCGAGCCACAGGCTACGGACTCGACGCATATTTTCCCCTTGTCTCTAAAGCTGTCGGGCTCAGGGCGGGCGGTTCGGCCGATTACTATCAGATCTTTGTCAAAGCGACACGAATTCATGGCTTTCTCGATATCTACCTCAACAGGATGCTCTCCGAACTCATGAAGAGCGGCGAGGACACCTATCAGACACTCTTCGCGAGGGCAGAAACGCTCAACCGCGCCATCCTCATCTTCATGATCCTCGCAAGCATCCTTGCGCTCATTGTCATCGTATTTGTCACCGAGGCGATTACGTCGCCGCTCCGTCGTCTCGCCAAGGAGGCGGAAAAGCTCTCGAACGGAGACCTTGACGCGGGCATAGTGGAGGCGCGCACGCGCGATGAAGTCGAAACTCTCACGCATTCCTTTGCCTCGATGGCGAAGAGCATCAAGGAGATGGTCGAAGGGCTCAAGGAAAAGGCTGAACTCGAGCGTCTGCTCCACGAAGAAGAGTTGGCGTTGGTGAGCATGGGAAAGTCGCTCAGAGAGGCCCAGTTCATGAATCTGCAGGAGCAGATGAAGCCGCACTTCCTCTTCAACGCGCTCAATACGATCGCCCGCAGCGCTCTGTTTGAGAACGCGACGCGGACAGAATCACTCGCGATGGGGCTCGCGGCGTTGCTCCGTGCTACTATTAAAGAAACCGGCCCTCTCTCGTCGCTCGACGATGAGGTCTTGCTCGCCCGCTCCTACTTAGAATTTCAGCATGCGCGTTTCGGCTCGCGGCTGCGGTGGAACATCGATGTGCCGACAACGCTGAAATCGGCGAAGATTCCAAGGCTTCTCATTCAACCCCTTGTGGAAAACGCGGTGAGGCACGCGATCGAGCCGAAAATCGATGGCGGTACTGTACGCATCCGCGCAAGAACGCGGGAGGGCAGCCTCTTCCTCTGGATAGCTGACGACGGCATTGGCATGTCGAGAGAGCGATTGCGTGAAGTGAGAAGCACCATCGAAATCTCGCTTGCCCAGAGATCATGCTCGCACCTCGAGAACCAGTCGCACGCTGCACAGACCCCGACCGATCACGAATTGGGAACCGCTGAAAACGCGCATTCGGAGGTCGCTGAAAATATATTGCTTGAGGGCACCGGCATCGGGCTCGCCAATCTCGCGACGAGACTGGGCATTCTCTACGCCGAACAGGCCCGCTTTATCATTCAATCGAGAGAGGGAAGGGGAACTCTCATCAGGGTGATGCTTCCATACGAGGTGGTAGAGGAATGATACGTGTCCTTGTCGCCGACGATGAGGCGCTCGAGCGCTGCGCGCTCATTAAAATTCTTGGTTCCGCGACACTGCGAGAGCCGCTTCAGATCATCGAAGCCGAAAATGGCATCGAGGCGCTAGAAATGGCGAAGCGCGCGAAACCCGACATCGCCTTTCTGGATATTCGCATGCCTGGCCTCGATGGACTCGAAGTTGCCCGGGCGTTCTCCGCGCTCTCCGATCCACCCGAGATCGTAATGATCACCGCCTACGACCACTTCACCTATGCTCGCACGGCTCTCCGCTTTGGCGTGAGGGAATATCTCTTAAAGCCCGCTTCCGCCCTTGATGTCCTCGGCGCATTCCAAAAGTGCGTCCGTGTCGTGACCGATAGACAAGAGGAGTCGGAGCGCCAAAGGACAGCCAGAAACATCACCGAAGACCTTAAGAATACGCTGAAAGACAGCATTGAGGCCGAATTAGGCATGGGGAACATCGATTTTGCGCGCCTGCGACACTATATGTCGCTCGAAAATCCGCGCGGAGCGTGGATTGGAATCGCGCTCGCGGCGAGTATGCGCGCAGCTTCACGCGACGAAGCACCGTACCCTATCGCCGCTCACGCATTTCATCGGGCCTTTTCAGCCCTAGCCCGACGTTACCTCATCGAGGATCTTGGGTTGTCTCCCGCGCAATGCCGTATCTTCGTTTCAACGAAAAGCTCGGTTTCCGAGAGCAGCGTTCAAAGTGCCATTCTTGAACCTGTCGCCCTCGTGCTTCTCCTCGTGTTCGCTGAATCGGAAGCGAATCGCTCTTCGGACGCACAGGTCCAAGACCTGTGCCTGTGGGGCGAACGCCTCGCGCGGGCCAAAGTGGACGCCTTTTACGCCCGATGTGTCGACGCGCACCTAGGAGCTCTCGGATTTGGGCTGAGTGTCGGAGCGTCCGACCACCTCAGTCTCGCGATTGTCTCCGCTAGGACAGCCCTTAATCTCACAAGTTCTCGCGCACCAGTGCTTTTTCTGCGACCAATCACACCCGACTCCGCGCTCGGCACGCGCGCGACTGATGCCTTGAGCGCTGGCGTGCTCTCCCATCGCGCGCTCTCGTGGCTTCATGAAAATTTCATGCGGAGCATTGGCATCGAAACCGCGGCTCAAGCTCTCGGAGTGAGCCCTTCGCACCTCTCTCGCATGTTGAAGAAAGAGATAGGACTCTCCTTTCGAGAAACACTTGCCCGCATCCGAGTGGCACGCGCTAAAAGCCTCCTCGCGAGCGGGCTCAGCGCGAAAGAGGCGAGCCTCTTGGTGGGCTTCAGCGACCAGAGCTACTTTACCAAAGTGTTTATGAAAATTGAGGGAGTTCTCCCGTCCGCCTTGGGATCAGACACCGAACGCTGAAACTGCCGATATTGTACCGATTTGCGCGATCGGCGCATGAAATTACCACACTTCAGCACGGAATTACCACGACAAAAAATGGATTTTTCCCACTACAATCGAAAAGTGCGGGATTCCCGCAATCAAAATCATATCTTACAAAACCTTAAGGAGGTTGATTGTATGAAAAGATTCATCAAGGTAGCACTCTTCATGCTCCTCGCGCTCGTTCCGGCGATGCTCTTCGCACAAGCAAAGCCGATCGTGCTGCGACTCGCCGAGACGCACCCAAAGGGCTATCCCACTGAGATGGCAGACGAAGAGTTCGCGCGCCTCGTCAATGTCCGCTCGAATGGACGCATTGTCATCGAAGTATACCCGGGTTCGCAGCTCGGTGAGGAGAAGGCTGTCATCGAGCAGGTGCAGTTCGGCGCCATCGATATCACGCGCGTTTCCATCAGCCCGCTCGCCAGCTTCGTTCCGAAGCTCAACGCGTTCCAGATGCCGTACCTGTACAGAGACCCCGACCACATGTGGAAGGTCCTCAAGGGCGACATCGGCAAAGAACTGCTCGGCAGTCTCGAGCCCTTCGGCTTCATCGGCCTCGGTTGGTTCGATGGAGGTTCGCGCAGCTTCTACAACAGCAAGAAGCCTGTCCGCACACCCGCGGACCTCAAGGGAATGAAGATCAGAGTCCAGGAGAGCGAGCTCATGCTCGACCTCGTCCGCTCTTTTGGCGCGGTCCCAACCCCAATGCCCTACGGCGAAGTCTACTCTGGCCTCCAGACTGGCGTTATCGACGGCGCGGAGAACAACGCTCCGTCCTACTACTCCGCCAGCCACTTCGAGGTAGCAAAGTTCTACACCCTCGATGAACACACCATGGTTCCCGAAATCGTCATCGGCTCCAAGATCTCCCTTGGCAGACTCACGAAAGCCGATCAAGATTTGATCAAGCAGGCTGCCTTTGACGCGATCGACTACCAGCGCGCTCAGTGGAATGCCTATGTAAAACTCTCCATGGACAAAGTCACCGCGGCTGGCTGCACCATCATTCCCGTCCCCGATAAGACCGAGTGGATGAAGGCCGTCGATCCCATGTACAAGAAACAGTCGAAGGAGATTCAGGACCTCGTAGCTCGTATTCGCGCAGTAAAATAATTTTATGCCAAGTTTTGCGGGAAGACGCGCGTTTGCCGCGCGGCTTCCCGCTCTCGCGTACTCCGCCGGCGCAATGCTGGTATTTCCTTGTATGAATCCGAGTCTTTGAGGTGAGATATGAAGAAATCATTAGTCGCAGCGGTCACGCTGATCCATATCCTGCTCATCAATTTTTCGATGATCATGGTAGTGGCTATGCTGCTGCTCGTGTTCGCGAATGTGGTGCTCAGATATGTATTCAACAGCGGAATTTATTGGTCTGAGGAAGTTGCCCTCGTACTCGAGGTGTGGTTTATTTTCCTTTCGCTCGGCCTCGGCGTGAAGCACCGCTTACATTTTTCCATCAATCTGATGAAGCGAGAGTCCCTCCCCAAATGGCTCAACTGGGCACTCGATTTTCTGGCTGACGCGATCTATATCATCGTGGGTGCCGTCATGATCATTTATGGTTCCAAGCTCGTCAATTTCACGATGCGCTCCATTATGCCTGCCACAAGACTGCCTGCGGGATTGCTCTACCTCGTGCTGCCATTTTCGGGCTTTGTGGTCATTATTGAAGCGCTGTTCCACATACTTGGGCTTGATATGTTTGACGAAAAAATCGACCAATACCTCTCCGGCGAAGGCGGAAAGATACGAGATATATTCAGGAGCGAATCATGACCGACCCAACCACAGCGACATTCATTCTCATGGGCGGATTCATCCTGCTTTTAGTGCTCCGCGTGCCGATCACGTTTTCGCTCGCGACCGCATCGATAGCGACCGCGCTGTACCTCAATATTCCTCTCATGGCGGTAGTGCAGCAGATGGTGCAGGGGGTGAAGTCGTTCTCTCTGCTGGCGATTCCCTTCTTTATCATCGCGGGTGAGATGATCGGCCAGGGCGGCATCGCTCAGAAATTGATCGATCTCGCCAACGTGGTAGTGGGACGGATTCGCGGCGGGCTCGCGATGGTCAACTGCGTCGACAGCATGTTTTTTGGCGGAATTTCGGGCTCCGCGGTCGCGGATGTCGCCTCGACAGGCTCCATCATCATTCCCCTCATGAAAAAAAAGGGATACGACGAGGATTTCGCGGTCGCGCTCACGGTCACCACCTCAACCCAGGGAGTCATCATTCCACCGAGCCACAACATGATCATCTATTCGGTCGCCGCGGGCGGCGTGTCCGTGGGGCGGCTCTTTTTGGGCGGCTACATTCCCGGCATTATGATCGGCCTCTCGCTGATGGTCATTTCGTATATCATCTCAGTGAAGAGGAATTACCCGAAGGAGCCAAAAGTAACCCTCCGGCAAGCCATTAAGATATTCGGCGACGCGTTTCTCGGGCTCATGACCGCGGTCATCATCATGGGTGGTGTGGTGCTTGGAGTGTTTACCGCGACCGAATCGGCGGCGGTTGCCGCGATATACGCCTTTTTCATCACGTTTTTCGTGTATAAGCAGATTCCTCTTCGGCAATTCAGGATGATTCTGTACAATACACTGAAGACGCTGACAATGGTTATGGCGCTCATCGCCTCGGCGAGCGCGTTCTCCTGGCTCATGGCCTACTTGCGCATCCCCGCGATGGCGACCGATTTTCTCCTCGGCATCACGGACAATAAGATCCTCCTTCTGCTGCTCATCAACATTCTTCTTCTCCTCCTCGGCATGATCATGGATATGGCTCCGCTTATCCTCATCATCACCCCCATCTTGTACCCCGTCGTCGTCGGAAAACTTGGCCTTTCGCCAATACACTTTGGCATCATATTGATGATCAATTTGGCCATCGGGCTCAGCACGCCCCCTGTCGGTTCAGCGCTCTTTGTGGGATGCGCGATCGGCAAAATATCGATCGAAAGAGTGACAAAAGCGATGCTCCCGATGTATGCTGCGATGATTGTGGTGCTGTTGATTGTTACCTACATACCTGAAATCACAATGTTTTTGCCAAATCTGCTCATGCCGTGAGGAAGGAGTTTTCGCATGTCATTTGTTGAGTCATATTTCGGGCTGAATGGACATGTCGCGGTGGTAACGGGGGGCGGTGGCGCGCTTCCCTCGTCGATCGCGATCGCGTTTGCGAAAGCAGGCGCGAAGGTTGCGCTCTGGGGGCGAGGAACACATCATCCCATGAGCGCGGCAGCTGAATTAGTCAAAAAGCAAGCAGGCTTGCCGGCGGAAAGCGGTGCGGTAATCGGCATTACGGTCGATACGGCTTCAACGGAGGCCTGCGCGGCCGCGTACGGCGAAACCGCGGCGGCGCTCGGCGCTCCGGACATCCTGCTGAATGGCGTTGGCGGCAACATGGGAAAGGGCCCGTTTGTCGACTTCGATGAGGCGAAGTTTGAGGAAATTCTCAGGCTCAATCTCATGTCGGGCCTCATGATTCCCTCGAGAGTCTTCGCGAAGGCCTGGATTCAGGCGGGGATCAAGGGCTCGATCATCAATATGACTTCGATGACGAGCTATAAACCGCTCTCGGGCACCTGGGCCTATGGGGCCGCCAAAGCGGGGGTGCTCAACCTCACCGAAGGCCTTGCCAAGGAGCTCGCGTCCTATGGTATCAGGGTCAACGCGATTGCCCCTGGCTTCTACGTGGGCAATCAGAACCGCGCCCTCCTCTTCGACACCGCTACGGGCGAACTCACCGCGCGTGGCAAGTCTATTATCGCGCGCACTCCCTTCGGGCGCTTCGGTGAGTTTGAAGAGCTTTGGGGCGCCGCGCTCTATCTCGCGAGTTCCAAAGCCGCTGGTTTTGTGACCGGCGTGAGCATTCCCGTCGATGGGGGATACCTCATCGACAATATTTGAGCATGGAGGGATCATGAATCGTTTTCTCGATGAAAACTTTCTGTTGAGGAATGAGACCGCGCGACGTCTCTATTTTAAAGTCGCAAAAGACTTGCCGATTTTCGACTATCACTGCCACCTTTCGCCGAAAGCCATCGCGGAGGACAAGCCATTCGAAGATATCGCGCGCATGTGGCTCGAGGGCGACCACTACATGTGGCGCATCATGCGGGCGAACGGCTCGCCTGAATATCTCTGCGACGGGAGCGGCCCCTGGGACAAGAAGTTTGTCGAGTACGCGAAAGCGATCACCAAGGCGGCGGGGAATCCGCTCGTCCAGTGGTCACACCTCGAGCTGCGCCGCATTTTCGGCATTGAGGATGTGCTGACGCCCGAAAATGCCCTCGAAATCCGCACGCGGGCCAACCGGCTGCTGGCGAAGGGCGGCATTTCGCCGCGCTCGCTGCTCACAAAATTCAATGTGAAGGTAATCTGTACGACCGACGATCCCACCGACGATCTGCGCTGGCACACGGCGATCGCGGCGGAGCAGGCCACTGGTTCGCCGTTCACGACGAGAGTGTTGCCCGCCTTCAGGCCGGACAAGGCGCTCAAGACCACGGACATCGCCGCGTGGAACTCTTACGTCGACACGCTGGCGAAGGTGGTGGGCGACGACATCCAGTCGTACGGCGCGCTCGCGTCCGCTCTGGAGGCGCGCCACGAGTATTTCCACGCGATGGGTTCGCGGCTCTCCGACCACGCCATTCTGGTGCCACCCTACGCACCGGCGTCGGAAACTGAGCTCGACGCGATTGTAAAAAAGGGACGCGCGGGCACCGCGCTCTCGGCCCACGAGCAGGAAAAACTCTCAACCGCGCTCCTTTTGCACCTCGCGCGGCTCAACGCGTCGCGGGGCTGGACCATGCAGCTCCACATCGGCGCCCTCCGCAGCATCAATCCGCGCCTCTTCGCCGCGCTCGGCCCGGACATCGGCGCCGATAGCACCAACGATGAGCCAATTACCGCCCCATTGGCCAAATTCCTCGGCCAACTCGAGGGTGAAGGGCAGTTGCCCAAAACCATCCTCTACACGCTCGACCCATCCAAGCACAACCCGCTCGCCACCATCGCGGGCAGCTTCGCGGGCACCGCGCCTGAGGCGAAGGAACCCCAGGTTCCCGGCAAGGTTCAGCTCGGGGCCGCCTGGTGGTTCAACGACCAGAAGGACGGCATGGAGCGTCATATTCGCGAGTACGCGGGCGCCGGGCTCCTCGGCGCGTGGGTCGGCATGCTCACCGATTCGCGCTCGTTCATGTCTTTCCCGAGGCATGAGTACTTCCGCCGTCTCCTGTGCAACGTGGTCGGCGAGTGGGTCGAAAACGGAGAGCTTCCCGACGATCCTCGCTACACCGACGACTTCGTGCGAGGCGTCTGCTGGGAAAACGCCGAGTGTTACTTTGGCATGAAGTGATCGGTAGAGAGCGGCCGACCGCGATCGATATCCGAGGAACGCGCTCAACAAGATTTTGAAACAACAAGGCCCGCGGCGCAATGCCACGGGCCTTGTTGTTGAGCAGCGAGGAAGAGCGCGCTTCAGACAGCCTGCCATGCGCCGGAGGCCGGCTCTTCCTGTCGAAATGTTCTCCGCGCTACAAATATCTCAGCGAGCCAGCTATTTTTCTGTCTCGGTCATGCCCGAGATGAACTGCTTCTGCATGAGCACGACGACGAGGACAGGCGGAAGCATCGCGAGGAGGGTGGTCGCCATGGCGATCTGCCACTCGATCTGCACATCCGCGCCTGAGATCATTCTGTTAATGCCGATGAGAAGCGTATAGAACTCGGGCTTCGTCGTGATGAGGAGGGGCCAGAGGTACTGGTTCCAACCGTAGATGAACTGAATCACGAACATGGCGGCGATTGGCGTCCTGGTCATGGGCGCGAGAATGTGGCGGAAAAACTGCATCGGGGTCGCGCCGTCGATCTGCGATGCCTCGGCGATCTCGCGCGGGATCGACATGAAGAACTGCCGGAAGAGAAAAACCGCGGTTGCCGATACAATCATTGGCAGGATGAGTCCCGCATACGAATTCAACATGCCCAGGTCGGAGATGACC
>JAKALZ010000041.1 GCA_021813065.1 bacterium | reverse complement strand
GGAGCGAGATACGCTTGCCTGCCAGCGAGGGGTTCTTGCGGAAGAGCGACTCCTTCCACACCTTGCGCAGTTCGAGCACGCCGCCTGTCGAAGCGTAGGCCACCGCCTCGCTCGGGCTGAGGCCAGGGAGCTCCTCACGGAGCGCGTCGAGCATCATTGGGGCGCCATCTTCGTAAGCCATTCCGATCGTCGCGTTGAATTTGTGCGCCTTCTCGGTTGCCTCAGCACCCTGCGTGATGATCCCTCGTGGGAAATACATTCGTCTTCCCATATCTGAGAGAAGTCGCTCCGCCGCGCTGCCGGCGAGGACAGTATTGAGTTCTTCCGCGAGTTGATTCATAAAGACCTCGTATTTCAAGGAGTTGTGGTAATTTTACCCTCAAATCCTGACGCTCGCAATGGCCAGCGGATGTGCTCATTTGTAAGCTCAAACCCTGACTGTAGTTGACATAGAAACAAATCGATGCTTTTATATAGAAAACATCCTATGGGAATTCTCACGAAGCAGTACTGCTCCGCATCCCATACTGATAGTTACGGAGGAAGGGGAAATGAAAAAGATTCTGTTGCTGGCTGTGGCACTGGTCGCCGTTTCCGGCATTGCCTTTGCGCAAGTCGATCTCTCCAAGGTTAAAGATGGCGTGTACTTCGCCGAGGACAAGACATTCGAGAGCTCCGGATGGAAGGAGCAGGCGGTCGTCACCGTAGCGAATGGCAAAATTACTGATGTCGTTTGGAATGGCGTCTCCAACATCGCTGGCGCGCCCGATAAAAAGACCTATGCCGCGTCCGGAAAGTATGGCATGGTCAAGGCTTCCAAGATCAAGGCCGAGTGGGATGCTCAGGCAAAAGCGGTAGAGCAGTACATCGTGAAGACCCAGAACCCGAACTTCGACAAGTTCGATAAAAACGGCTATACCGACGCGATCTCTGGAGCGACCCTCCACACGCAGCCGTTCTTCACCCTCGTGCAGGAAGCGCTGAAGTCCGCGCCCGTGACCAAAGGCTCATACAAGGATGGCTGGTACTACTCTGAGGATCCCAGCTTCGATAAATCCGGATGGAAAAACAGCGTGCTCATCACGGTCGTAAACGGCACCATCGTCGATGTGGTGTGGAACGCGATTTCCAAGGACCCGAAGGGAGCTTCCAAGCTTGTGCAGAGCCAGAAGGGAACCTACAAGATGAACGCGAAGCAAGGCGAATGGTATGCCCAGGCTGAGCGCGTGGCCCAGGCCATCGTCGCCGCTGGCGATCCCTCGAAGATCGCGGTCAAGGCAAACGGCGAAACAGACGCCATTTCCGGTGTCTCCATCACCGTTCCGGTCATCGCGCTCGCTGTCCAGGCCCTCAAGGCCGCGAAGTAATCGATACGCTCGCGAACAATTGTGAGGCGGCGCCGTCAGGCGCCGCCTTTTTTATTCGCGCGCCGCGTGCGCCGGCTCTGGCAGCGAGGCCCGGTCAGACATATACTCATGGGCGGATGGAACCATGAGCGTGGATTACCTGGAAAACATAGGAAAGACACCTGAAACGAAACTCGCGGCGTATGTGGCACCCTCCGCGGTGCTGCGCGGCGCGGTCAGCCTCGGACCGGAATCTTCTGTCTGGCACTGCGCGGTACTCCGAGGCGACATGGCGCCCATTGAGGTTGGCGCGCGGTCGAACGTGCAAGATGGCGCGATTCTGCACGTCGCCAAGACGCTTCCATGTATCGTTGGAGAAGATGTCACCATAGGACACGCGGCCATCGTGCACGCATGCAGAATCGGAAACCGCTGTCTCATCGGCATGGGCTCGATCATCCTCAACGGCGCCGTGATAGGCGATGAGTGCATCGTTGGCGCGGGCACGGTGATTCCAGGAGGAAAGACGATTCCTCCACGCAGCCTTGTGCTCGGCAATCCAGGGCGCGTTGTCCGTCAGGTCACCGACGAAGAGGCAGAGGGACTCCTTGCGCAGGCAGGAACCTACATCGCGCTCGCGCGCGCATCGGCCGAGGCTGAGAATGAAACGCAAATCTCCGAAGACCGCGACAGCGAGCGAACACCATGATTCCCTCACGCATTCCATGCGTCGGTGTTGACGCCTTTTCGCGCGATTCAGCAAACCAACACAGGGCTCGCGCCGCGCTCCTCGCCTCGCGGCTCAGAGAGATTTCGCGCACGCATGAGGGATCGCCGCGCGGCGATCCTCCGTCCACCAATGATATCCACTTCTACTCCGCGCCTGGTCGCACCGAATTGGGCGGCAACCACACCGACCATAACGGCGGATGCGTGCTCGCGGCGTCGGTCGATCTCGACATGGTCGCCGCCGCGCGTTTGCGCGATGACCGCACCGTGACCCTTCATTCCGAAGGATACGAGGCCCTGAGCATCGATATCGCTGATCTCACGCCAAAGGCGAGTGAGCGCGGCACTCCCGCGTCCATCATCCGAGGCATCGCGGCGTGGATCGCGCGGCGCGGCCTTCCCGCGTGCGCGGGATTCGACATCACGATGGACTCGGAGGTACCCGCGGGCTCAGGGCTCTCCAGCTCGGCCGCGTTCGAACTTCTTATGGCCGCGATTTTCGACGATATTGGCGGGTACGGCCTATCTCCCCGCGAGTGGGCGCTGGCTGGGCAGTTCGCGGAGAACGAATACTACGGAAAGCCCTGCGGGCTCATGGACCAGCTGGCGTGCGCGCTCGGAGGCATTACATTCATCGATTTTGGAGCGTCACCCGGGCCTAAAATCGACAATCTGACCTTCAATTTCGACGCGTATGGCCTTGCGCTCGCCATCGTCGCGACGGATTCCGATCACGGCGATCTCACCGAAGAGTATGCCGCCATTCCAAGAGAGATGAAGTCCGTCGCCGCCCTCTTCGGCCAAACGAACCTGCGCGGTATCACGACGGCAGATCTCTTCGGAAAAGCGCGAGAGATTCGCGGCGCCTGCGGGGATCGCGCCTTTTTGCGCGCGTGGCACTTCGCGCACGAAACCGCGCGCCCCGCGCTCATGGCTCAGGCGCTCGAACGAAGCGACATCGGGGTATACCTCGGGCTCGCGCGCGCCTCCGGACTCTCAAGTTGGACCCTCCTGCAGAATATTCACGCGGCGAACCCCAAGCGTCAGAGTCTTGGAGTCGCCCTCGCCCTCGCTGAGGATATAGTCGGCGAGCGCGGGGCATGCCGCGTCCACGGCGGCGGATTCGCGGGAACCATCCAGGCCTATATTCCGGAGGATGACATTCCTCGCTTCTCAGCGCGAATGGAGGCTGTTTTTGGCCCCGGAAGCGTACGAAGACTCACACTGCGACCCTTTGGCGTCTGCCAAATTCGAATCGAATCAACTCAAATGTAATCGCAAGGAGACCGCGATGAGCGACAAAAAGGGATTCCGCCCTTATCTGGCAACCACTTTCCTGATCGGCTTCGGCTTTTTCACCATGGGACTCATGGACCCGCTCTACGATACCTATGTACCGATCTTCCTCAGCAAGTACATTTCGAGCATGAGCCTCGTCGGATTTTTCATGACCATCGACAACATTCTGGCGATCTTCTTGATCCCGCTTGTGAGCGCCTGGTCCGACCACACCCTCACGCGGATCGGCCGGAGAATGCCCTATATCCTAGTGCTCCTCCCGCTTTCAGCCCTGTTCTTCGGCGCGACGCCCTACGCGGCGGGAGCTTCGCTCGGCGCGCTCATCGCCACGCTTCTTCTCCTCAACGTGGTCAAACAATCGGCGCGGGGACCGGTCGTGGCGCTCATGCCGGACATCATCCCCGCGGATTACCGTTCAGAGGCGAACGGCGTCATCAACACCATGGGCGGCATCGCCAGCATCGTGGGTACTATCGGTCTTGCGCGCCTCATGGACCTCGATATCAGGCTGCCGCTGCTTGGCTCGACCAAGGACAGGCTTCCCTTCCCGCTAGCCGGCCTCTTCGTGATCATCGCGGTCATTCTCCTCTTTATCTTCATCCGCGAGAAAAAACCGGATGCCAAGGAAACCCAGGAGGAGAAGACGCCTATCCTCGCAAGCTTCAAAAAAGTCGCGGCGCAGCGCGAAAAGAGCGCGCTCTACATCCTTATCGCCCTCTTCCTTTGGTTCCTCGGATACCAGGGCGTACTCCCCTTCATCGGAAAGTATTCAGTGGATGTACTCAAGACATCGAGCGGCACCGCCGCGCTCGCGGCAGGCATGGTAGGCATTGCCTACGCGATTTTCGCCATTCCCTCAGGTTATGTGGCGCACCGCATCGGCAGGAAGAAGACCATCCGCGCGAGCCTCCTCGTCATCGCGGCGCTGACCGCGCTTCTCTTTGTGCACCCTTGGATCACCGCGTCGATGCCTGGGGCTTTCAAACTCGGAAGCTTCTGGGCGATCATGTTCCTCTTCGGCATCTTCTGGGTTTCGATCATTACGAACTCGTTCCCGATGCTATGGCAGATGGCCGAGTGGGGCACCATCGGCATCTACACGGGCCTGTACTATACCGCGAGCCAGGCAGCGGCCATTCTTGCGCCCATTCTCACCGGCGTTATCATCGACATCTTCGGGTATCAGGGAATCTTTCTATTCTGCGCGCTCTCGATGCTCGCCGCGCGCGCGGTTATGGGAAAAGTCACCAAGGGCGAACCCACGGGAAACACGGCATCCGCAAAGAAATGATTGATAAAAGCGCGATTTGTTTCGATAATATTAAAAGAAGAGGTGTAGCATGAAATCACAAGACAAACCCAAAATGGCGGAAAAAAAGAAGCCGCAGAAGACCCTGAAGGAAAAGCGCGCGGAAAAGCGTGCCAAGAAGGACTCGAAAGAGGCTGAATAAGCCCCAAGGAACAAAAGCCGCCCCGGACCGGAGCGGCTTTTATTTTCAACTCACGCGCGCTGCGCGCCCGTGGAGGACCTCAGCCCTCCTGCTCGTTCCACTTGACCGGGAGAATACTCTTTTCGGTCTCCCTGTTGAAGTAAATCGCTTTGCTCATGACGGGCGCAAAGGTAATCGTGTCGCCATGCTTGTAGAGGTGGTGGGGCGGGATGCGCGCAACCATCACCTGCGTCGGCGTCGTCGCCTGCAGGTGTATCTCGGCGCCGAGGGGCTCGACAACCGTGACTTTTGCGTCGAACTTCTGCCCACGGTGCGCGGCGTCGGCAACAGGCAAATCTTCAGGTCGAATGCCAAAGTAAACACTCTTGCCGATATATGGCTTTAGGAGCGCCACATGCTTCTCGTCCGGGGCGAGCTTAAATGAGCCCTCGTCGATCACCACCTGACCGCCCTCTTCGACGACATTTGCGGACATAAAGTTCATGGGGGGCGAGCCGATGAAGCCCGCGACAAACTTGTTGATAGGGTTGTTGTAGAGATAGAGCGGGGAGCCGATCTGCTGGACGATGCCATCTTTCATGACGACGATCTTGTCGCCCATCGTCATGGCCTCTACTTGGTCGTGCGTGACATAGATCATCGTCGACTGCAGCCTGTCGTGCAGCTCGATGAGCTCGGCGCGCATCTGGACGCGGAGCTTCGCGTCGAGGTTGGACAGAGGCTCGTCGAAGAGGAAAACCTTTGGTTTTCGAACGATGGCACGGCCGACCGCGACGCGCTGGCGCTGACCGCCTGAAAGCTGTTTCGGCTTGCGCTCGAGAAGCTTTTCGATGTCAAGGATGCGCGCCGCTTCCTTCACGCGCGAATCGATCTCTTCTTTGGGAAGCTTGCGAATCTTGAGACCGAAGGCCATGTTCTCGTACACGGTCATGTGGGGATAGAGCGCGTAATTCTGGAACACCATCGCGATATCTCTATCTTTGGGCGGCACATCGTTGACGAGCTTGCCATCGATGTAGAGTTCGCCCTCGGTGATGTCTTCGAGCCCCGCGACCATGCGGAGAGTCGTCGTCTTGCCGCAGCCCGAAGGGCCGACAAAGACCACGAATTCCTTGTCATTGATGGTGATGTTGGCGTCCGCGACCGCTCGGACATTTCCATCGTACACCTTACCGATACCTTTGAGTTCTACCTTTGCCATGAATCCTCCCTTGTGAGGGTGTATGTTATTGCATCGAGTGTACGCCGCATCGGCGAGGGCGTCAACCTTGTGAACAAGAATTCAAGTATGCGAGCCATGAATAGCCCGCGATGCCGAAAGCAGTCGCGACATTGAGCGAGGCTTTGGCGCCCACGAGGGGTATTTCGACGGCGCCTCGGGACCAGATGCGCAACGCTTCGGAGGACACGCCAAGCTCCTCGGAACCGAGGATCATGAGCCCCGGCTGCGGAAAAGCGAATTCACCGAGCACCGCGCCTCCCACCTCGAGGGCGAAGGATCCTTCAGAGCCGCTGAGTTCCGCGAGAGTAACGCGGCGCCAAGGAAGGCGCTCCACGGTGCCCATCGAGGTGCGCAGCGCGCGAGAGTGCAAAGGATCAGCACAGTCTGGTGAGAGCAACACCTCGTCAAAGCCGAGGGCCTCCGCGCTGCGAAAGATGCTCCCCACATTGAAGGGCGAGCGGATATCTTCTAGATAGACGCGCATTCCCGATGAGCGACGCAGCTTCGCGCGGCCCGGGCGAGGCGACGAGATAAAGTCCCAATCCGCAGGGCTCTGGCCCGAAATCGCCGCAAGCCGATGGCGGAGGCCATTGAGCGCCCGACGCGCCTCATCGAGTCCAGATTCCTCTGAGCGCGCAAGAAATTCAAGCGCCGCGCATCGCACTTCTTGCGACGATTCTTCGGAAGTCGCGAGAAACTCGGCGAGGGCGCGCGCGTACGCGAAGTCGCGCGTCGCGTTGGGAAAGGGCGCGGGGCTGGAGCCTTCCATCGATATCGTGCTCCCGCGAACGATTGCGCCATCATTGGGTATCGCGCAACCGGCGCCGGGCTGGCCATCGCGCCACTCGCGCTCGATGCGTTCAAGAATGAGCACTGCCTTGCGTGTGCGCGCGCGGCCGTGGAGATTCGCGAAGTGACCTAGATCCATCATCAATCAACCTCGACTTCAACCTCGCGCTCAGCTGGCGCGCCGTGAACGATGAGGCAAAACTCGCCCTTGGCGGTCTCGGCGGGAAAGCGCGGCGCAAGCTCAAAGGCGGTGCCGTCGACGATTTCCTCATGGATCTTGGTGAGCTCGCGGCCGATCGTCACTTGGCGCGCGGGTTCCAGCGCGGCGATGTCGGCGAGCAGCTTGCCGATTCTATACGGCGACTCGTAGAGGACGAAGGATTCGCCGCGCGAAAGCAGCTGCGCGAGCCGCGCGCGGCGCTTTCCTGGTTTCGGTGATAGAAAGCCATCGAAAAGGAAGGTCCGGCTTGACACGCCCGCGGCGCTCACGATCGCCGCAAACGCGCTCGCCCCCGGCACAGGTACGACCTCGTGCCCCCTGCCGCGGGCTTCCCGCACCAGCACCGCTCCAGGGTCTGAGAGCCCCGGCGTGCCGGCGTCCGAGCAGTAAGCGACAGCCTTGCCCTCGTCGAGAAGGCTCCCTACTCTCTCGGCACCCCGCCGCTCATCGTTCGCGTGGCAGGATACGAGCGGTTTGCGGATATCGAAGTGCGTCAGGAGCTTGAGCGTGTGACGGGTGTCCTCGCAGGCGATCACATCGACCGCCCTCAGGGTTTCAAGCGCCCGAAGCGTGATATCGCCAAGATTGCCGATCGGCGTTCCGACCATGTACAGCGTACTCACGATCCCAATACTGCACGAGGAGCGCACCGCGTGTCTAGATCGATCGGATCGCCACAGCAACACAGCCATGCCTATTCACAAGCCTTAAAAACAATTATCATTGAGCGCGATGAAAACGATAAATCCCCGAAAAATATCATTTCTGCTCCTCTTTCTCGTGCTCCTCCTCCTTGTCGCAAGGCTCTTTTATCCATTTCTCACTGTCATCCTCTGGAGCGGGCTCCTTTATGTCTTCCTTGAACCGATACAGAGAAAAATAAATGGGCCCGTGCGCATACGCGGCAGGAAATCGATAGTCTCGCACATAAGTGCCGTAGCGCTCGCGATTCTCGGAGTGCTCGTGCTCCTCGTGCCGCTTGCGTTTCTCGCGGTAGCGACTACACGACAGCTCGCCGATCTCCTCAAATCTGGCGTTCACTTCTTCGAGACGAATATCGATAAGTTCAAAATCGATTCTCAGAGCCAGATGGGCGTGGCGCTTCAGTCGTTTTTCGGCAGCACGCTCGATCTATCGAATTTCAACTTCGTGAGCCAGCTGCAGTCCCTGCTCTCCACCGGCGCCAATCAGGCGCTTAAACTCTCCACCTCGCTCATCATGAATGTATTCCAGTTTCTCGTCGCGGTGCTGTTCATCGTCTTCACCCTGTATTACCTGCTGATGGACGGGATCTCGCTCGGCGATACCTTCGTGTCGATGATGCCCTTCGACCCCATACACACGCGGCTCTTTATGGGCAAACTGAAGGAGACTGGCAAGCAGCTCGTGATCGGCTACTTCCTGGTCGCGCTCTTTCAGGGATTCATGATGTTCATACTGAGCCTCATATTCGGGTACAAGAATAATCTGCTCCTCGCGGTGTTGACGGCGATTTCATCGTTCGTGCCCATGCTAGGTACTTCGATCGTGTGGGCGCCGATGGGACTCTTTTTGCTGATCAACGGCAGTATCATCAAAGGAATTGTATTTCTCATCTGCGCCGCGATCGGCATTTCAACCCTCGACAACTTCATCAAGCCGATCGTCCTCGGAGGACAGCTCAAGGTGCACCCGCTCTTCCTCTTCTTCTCGATCGCCGGCGGGCTCGTGGTGTTCGGATTCAACGGGATTATTCTTGGACCGCTCGTGCTCATGCTCTTCATCGCGGCCGGAGAACTCTACCGCGCGCTCAACGAAGAGGAAGAGGCGACTTCTGGCGTGGTGAAAAGCGAAGAGGATTCGCTGTAAAGGTTCACAGCGACGAGCGGGCGGTTCTATTTATGGGGCGACGCTGTATCGGGCATCCCGGAGCGCGCGCGCGAGCTCATCGCGGAAACGCGCATCGATGGGCATGTTGCCCGCGGTACGTCCAAGGCCACATTCGGGCCTCGCTTTCCCGTGGAAATCCGAACCCGCCGTAATGAACATGCCTCGATCCCTGGCCATCCGCTCAAGTATCGCGCACTGACCGTACTTCGCGGTCGGATGGTAGGCCTCTATCCCATGGATACCCATTTCAGTCCACTGCGAAAAGAGCATCCCGAGCATCGCCTTCGACACGAAGAGCGAGTAAGGGTGCGCCACCGCCGGCACGCCGCCTGCCGAAGCGATCACCGCGAGGGCTTCCTCGAGCGGGAGACAGGTTTTTTTAACGTAGAATGGTTTGCCCTTTCCAAGATACTTGTCGAACGCATCCTGACGGGTGCGCGCGCATCCGGAGCTGACAAGCAGGTCCGCAAGGTGTGGCCGACCGATGTACGATTCTCGCGAGAGCGCCTCGACGCGCGCGGTATCGAGCGGGAGACCGGCCTGCGCGATGCGCTCGAGAATGGTCGCGTTGCGCTCGCACCGCGCGCGCGTGAGTGTTTCGATCGCTGCGCGCAGCGCGGGCGAGTGCGCGTCGATGCCATAGCCGAGGAGGTGGAACTCGCCAGGCTGAAAGTCGATCTCGATCTCGATGCCGGGGATAAACTCGATGCCAGCCTCCTCGGCGGCGGCGCGCGCCTCGTCGAGACCGGCAACCGTGTCGTGATCGGTGAGGGCGAGGGTGGTGAGGCCCAAGGCGCGCGCCTTCGAAACGAGCGCGGTAGGCGTGAGCTCGCCATCAGAGGCGCTCGAGTGCGTGTGGAGGTCGGCGATCGGCTTAGCCCCAGGCCAGTTCACTGTGCTCCCCATAGCATTCGATGCGGACAGCATCTGACCCCCTCCCCTTGAGGGTGAGCGCCGCGCGGATACGTCGCGCCAGATCCGCCATCGCCTCGTCCGAGAGCGGCGTGACCCATGACTCCGCAGGACGACGCGCCACCGTATAGAGCTGGATTGCCTCTACCTGGCCACCGTTCGCGGCGATCGCGGCGATTGTGGATGCGTAGGCTGCCGCGTCGAAGAGAATTCTGCCGGAACGGGAGTCGGAGAGGATCATCGTCTGGATAGTCAGAGGGACGCGGCGCGAAATATCGAGGATTCCGCCGACGATCTCCGAGAGCGAGAGCGCGGAGCGGGAGAGCGCCGTATGGAGCGCTTCGGTGCCTCCATCGAGCTTGGCCCAAATCCTGAATCGTGCCTCTTTGCTGAAATCGGCGAGGATATTGGCAA
>JAKALZ010000040.1 GCA_021813065.1 bacterium | reverse complement strand
CCCAGCAGGCGATCTCGATACCGTCGTAGCCGAAGGAGGCTACTTTCGCGCAGAATTCGTCAAAAGGCAGATCTGCCCACTGTCCTGAAAAAATCGTTACTGGTCTCGCCATGATGTTTCCTCCTCGTTATTCCTTGCTCGTCGTAATCGATATCTCAAAACGCGATCCACGCCGCGCCCTTTTTCGAGCTCTCGACGCACTTGCCGATAAAGCGGACACCCTGGGCTCCGTCTTCCGCGGTTGGGAAGTCGAGATCGTCGCGCGTGAGCTTTTCGCCCGCCTTGAGCTTGGCAAGGGCCGAGATGTAGGTCTTGTACAGGTTCGCGAAGGCCTCGAAGTACCCTTCGGGGTGGCCCGAGGGAATGCGCGAGTAGCCCTGCGCGTGCGGGTAAAATCCGTCGCGGCCGCGCGAGAGCGTTACCGTCGGCGCGCCGAGCTTCGATACGACAAGGTAATTCGGGTTCTCCTGCGACCACTGGATCGTGCCCTTGGTGCCGAAGATCCGGATGCGCAACCCGTTGTCATAGCCGATCGCGATCTGGCTCGCCCAGTAGAGCCCTTTGGCCCCACCCTCGTACTCGACCATGATTGTCGCGTTGTCGTCGAGCGCTCGCCCTTCGACGAAGGTGTCGAGGCGCGCGCAGAGCGATTTGATTTTAAGCCCCGTGATGTAGGAGACCATGTTCTCGGCGTGGCTGCCGATGTCGCCCACGCAGTTCGACTTGCCGGCGAGCGCCGGATTCGTCCGCCAGGCGGCCTGCTTCGAGCCCTCGCGCTCGGAGGGCGTGGCGAGCCACTCCTGCGGATATTCGGCGTTCACGAAGCGGATTTCGCCGATGTCGCCCCGGCGCACCATCTCGCGCGCCTGCTTCACCGCGGGATAGCCCGTGTAAGTGTAGGTGACGCCGAAGAGAAGGCCCTTCTTGGCCGCGAGCGCGCCGAGCTCTTTCGCCTCAGCCTCCTCGAAAGTGAGGGGCTTGTCGCAGACCACGCTGATGCCCGCGTTTAAAAACGCCTTCGCGACCGAATAGTGCAACGCGTTCGGCGTGACAATGGATACAAAATCGATGCCGTCGGGCCGGGCAGCCTCCGCCGCGGCCATTTCGCCGTAGGTGGCGTAGAGCCGATCGCGCGCGACACCGAGGCTCGCGCCGGTTTCCAAGGTATTTTCAAAACTCTGCGAAAAGGACCCCGCAACGAGCTCCGCGAGTCCGTCAAGCGCGATCGCCTTCCGATGGACATCGCCGATAAAGGCGCCCTTGCCGCCGCCCACCATGCCGTAGCGCAGCTTCTTCATTGTCTTCGCGTCAGCGCTTCCTTCTATCATCGCACGCCTCCTTTGTAGACCCTTCGTAGATGGACACACACAGAATATGATTCATCTGCTTTTCTTTTTTGATAACACGTCAAAAGCGACAGCTAACAGCAGAACCAAGCCCTTCACGATCTGCTGCACGTCGCTGCCGATGCCGAGAATCGACATGCCGTTATTCAGCACGCCCATTACCAGCGCGCCTATAATGGAACCGATTATCGTGCCGATTCCGCCGTACGCCGACGCGCCTCCAATGAAGCACGCGGCGATCGCGTCAAGCTCAAAATTGAGCCCCGATTGCGGAGACGCGGCGTTTAAGCGGGCGGTATAGGCAATACCCGCGATTGCGGCAAGCACTCCCATATTCACATAGGCGAAGAACAGGACTTTATTGGTATTGATGCCGGAAAGGCGGGCAGCCTTTTCATTGCCGCCCATGAAATAGAGATATCTTCCCGGCACGGTGCGATTTGTGAAAAATGAATACGCGAGAATGAGCACGCCGATTATGACAAAAATGACCGGCAACCCCTTATAGGCGGCGAGCCAGATCGAAAATACCAGCATGAACGCAGAAATGAGCACTATTTGCGCCAAAAAAAGCGGCAATGACATAATGTCAAATCCGTTTCTGCGCTGCGAGGCGCGACGCTTGAACTGATAAATGATATAGATCACGATCCCCGCTATGCCCATCAATATCGCCGTGGAATGATATTTGCCAAAAACTCCTTTGGCGAAATCGGGCAGGAAGCCTGAACTTATATTCTGGAAAATGTCGGGGAAAGGATTGATGGTCAGCCCTTTGAGCATGAACACAGTAAGTCCTCTGAAAAGCAGCATGCCCGCAAGCGTGACAATAAATGCCGGAATCCTTATATAGGCGATCCAGAAGCCTTGCCATACTCCGATAATGAAACCTATCGCTATCGCCAAGAAGAGCGCAAGGCCGACATTTAATTTCATCGTAATTATGAACGTGCCACAGATCGCTCCTATGAAAGCAACCACCGAGCCTACCGACAAATCGATGTTGCCGCCGGTGAGGATGGTTATCGTCATTCCTATGGCAAGAATGAACACGTAGGCGTTCTGGAGAATCAGATTCGTCACGTTCATCGGCACGAGGAGAATGCCATTCGTCATGATCTGGAAGAATATGGTGATAAAAATCAGCGCAATAAGCATCCCGTACTGTCGGATATTATTCTTGAAAAAATACTTAATATTCTCCATTGGTATTTCCTCCGATGCTCTGCATAATACATTTCATGATGCCTTCCTGCGTGGCTTCCGCTCTTGGGAATTCGCCAACTATTTTACCATTGCTCATGACATAAATCCTGTCGCATATACCCAAGATTTCAGGGAGTTCCGAAGATATGAATACGATGGATTTGCCTTCATCGGCCAGCTGATTGATAATAGTATATATTTCGAATTTTGCGCCGACATCTATTCCGCGAGTAGGCTCGTCGAGAATAAGCACATCGGGTTCAGCGAAAATCCACCGGCTCAGGACAACTTTTTGCTGATTGCCGCCGGACAGATCCCCGGCTTTTTGGTATATGTTCAACGAGCGAATATTCAGCTTTTTTCTATATAATTCAGAAACCTTAATCTCATCTTCATTATCTATGACAAAATGAGAAGATATCTTGCCAAGCGCGGCAATGGTGATATTTTGCTTCAAGTCTCCTATGAGATTGAGGCCTGCCGTTTTTCTATCTTCTGTCGTGTAAGCGATTTTATGATCGATAGCCTGGCGCACAGTCTTGATATGCAATTCCTTCCCGTCTTTTATCAATTTACCACTAATGCGCGTGCCGTATGATCGACCGAATACCGACATCGCGAGTTCCGTGCGCCCCGCGCCCATCAGGCCCGCAATGCCGACAATTTCTCCTTGATGAACGGAAATTTCTGCATTCTTGATGATCTGCTGTTCGGGATTCAGAGGGCTATGGACATTCCAATCTTTGATTTCAAAAGATACTCTCCCTATGTGAGGAGTACGCTTTGGAAAACGATCGACAAGCTCCCTTCCGACCATTCCTTTAATGATCCTGTCTTCGTTGATGACATTCTTATCGTTTTCAAGCGTTTCGATCACTTCGCCATCTCTAATAATGGTAATGAAATCGGCTACCTGTGATATTTCATTCAATTTGTGGGAAATAAGAATAGATGTAAGACCTTTCTTTTTAAGATTCAGAAGAAGATTCAAAAGATGCTCCGAATCATCCTCATTCAGAGAAGCGGTCGGCTCATCGAGGATAAGAAGCTTGACCTTCTTGGAGAGCGCTTTCGCGATTTCGACAAGCTGTTGCTTTCCTACGCTGATATCTTTGATCGCCACATGAGGATTTTCCTTGAGACCCACAAGGTCTAAAAGTTCCTTGGCATCGCTGTAGGTCTTGTCCCAATTGATTATGCTGCGGCGCGCGCGCTCATTCCCAAGAAATATATTTTCTCCTATGGAAAGATAGGGAGATAGCGCAAGTTCCTGGTGAATGATGCTTATGCCAATTCGTTCGCTGTCGCGCACATCGCGGAATACGCGCTCATTGTTTTCGAATATTATTTGCCCGGTGTAGGTGCCATGTGGATATACTCCGCTCAGAATATTCATGAGGGTGGATTTGCCCGCGCCATTTTCGCCGACGACCGCGTGGATTTCGCCCTGCTGTATCGCCAGGGACACATTTTTCAGCGCGGTTACGCCCGGAAATTGCTTCGTGATATCCTTCATCTCAAGAATGAAACCGCTTTCCAAGATACAGCCCTCCGTACATTCTAATGCGTTTGCGCCGATACAAGAAGATTGGCTCCCATGTGATTCGCAGGAAGCCAATCTTCAGTTTTCTGATATGACAGGGGCGATTTATTGTATATCTGATTCCTTGTAATACCCGCTGTCAATAAGGAGCTTTTTATAATTGTTCTTGTCGGCGAACACTGGAGTGCAGAGATACGATGGTACGACTTTCACTCCGTTATTATACGTCTTCGTATCATTGACCGGTACCGTTCTGCCGGACATGATGGCATCGACCATATCGACAACCTGTGCCGCGAGGTCACGAGTATCCTTGAATACCGACATCGACTGCTGACCATTGATAATGGCTTTGACGTTCGGCTTGTCGCAGTCCTGGCCCGTCAGTATCGGGTATGGCTTGCTCGCGGTTCCATATCCATTGTTTTTCAGCGAGGCAATGATTCCGATCGCGATGCTGTCATTCGGAGAAAGGACCACATCGAGTTTTTTATTCTGGGCATAATTCGCGGTGATGAGGTTATCCATTCTCGCTTGCGCTTTTCCTGAATCCCAGCTCTGAATCGCGATTGTCGTGAAATTCTTCTGGCCGCTCGGAACGACAAGTTTGCCTGAATCGATGTAGGGCTGCAGCACGCTCATGGCGCCATTGAAGAAAAAGAGCGCGTTATTGTCATCGGGAGAACCCGCAAAGAGCTCGATATTGTAGGGGCCCTTGCCCTGCTTTAGACCAAGGGTCGATTCA
This sequence comes from bacterium, assembly GCA_021813065.1. Taxonomy (GTDB): domain Bacteria; phylum Spirochaetota; class Spirochaetia; order Treponematales; family Rectinemataceae; genus Rectinema. The sequence continues at coordinate 5,543 of JAKALZ010000040.1, read as the reverse complement.
ATATAGCTGCCCTGAATCTGGCCGACCTTGAAATTGTCGAAGGTCGCATAGTAATCGACATTCGGCGTATTCATAATGAGCCTGTCGTAGGCGATCACCTTTACATCGAGGCTTTTTGCTTCTTTCAGCACATCCGACAGAACCGAACCGTCGATCGAGGCGATGACCATCACTTTCGCGCCCTGCGTGATCATGTTTTCCAGCTGCTGCAGCTGAGTGTTGACATCATTGTTCGCGTACTGAAGCACAACCTTATAGCCTTTGGCTTCGAGCTTGGCTTTCAGATTGGCTCCATCCTGATTCCATCGCTGCAAGGACTGAGTCGGCATGGCGACGCCGACCAGAACATTCTTCTGGGCAAATGAATAGGAAACGACCATCATAAGCGCCAGAACCACCAGAACAAACCTTTTCATGGTTTCTCCTCCTTGGCCATGTTTCCGCATGGCGTTCGCATCCGCAGATAAAGCTCTGGCATACGCCAGGGCACTACGCCTTTTGTATTCACTTCACCTTCAGCACATACTGCGTGATAAGGTTTTCGAGCCGCTCCTGCTTGCCCGAGGTGCGGCCGAGCCGCGCGCTGCCACCGAGGCTACCCGCGAGCGCCGCGAGCTCTTCGAGGTTCATTCCGCCTGCCTCGAAGCGCGCACCTTCGCCCGCGTCGAAGGACGTGTAGCGGTCGCGCACGAAACCGGCGAGCTTGCCGTCGTCGATGATGCGCTGGGCGGCGAGAAGGCCCGCCGCGAACGCGTCCATGCCACCGATATGCGCCTCGAAGAGGTCCGCCTGATCGACCGAATTGCGGCGGATCTTCGCGTCGAAATTGAGCCCGCCGGTGGTGAACCCGCCCGCGCGCAGGATCGCGAGCATCGCGAGCGTGGTCTCATAGACGCTGCTCGGGAATTGATCGGTATCCCAGCCGTTGCGGGGATCGCCCCGGTTGGCATCGACTGATCCGAAAATGCCGAGGGCAGCCGCGGTTTCGAGCTCATGCTGGAAATCGTGGCCCGCGAGCTCGGCGTGGTTCGCCTCGATGTTCACCCTGAAGTCCTTTTCGAGGCCGTAGGCGCGGAGGAAGCCCGCGACCGTCTCCACATCGAAATCGTACTGGTGCTTTGTCGGCTCCATGGGCTTGGGCTCGATGTAGAAGGTTCCCTTAAACCCATGGGTCCGGCCATAGTCGCGCGACATCGCGAGGAATCGGGCGAGGTGGTCTTTTTCGCGCTTGAGGTCGGTGTTGAGGAGGGACATATAGCCTTCGCGGCCGCCCCAGAACACGTAGCCTTGGCCGCTGAGCGCGATGGTAGCGTCGATCGCCGCTTTGACCTGGGCGGCCGCCTGCGTCAGCACGCCGAACTCGGGGTTGGTCGCCGCGCCGTTCATGTAGCGCGGATGCGAGAAGAGGTTTGCAGTACCCCAGAGGAGACGCACCCCCGTCGCCTTCTGGCGCTCCGCGGCGAGCGCCACCATGTGGGCAAGGTTCTTCTCGCTCTCTGAGGGCGAAGCGCCCTCGGGAGCGATGTCGCGATCGTGGAAGCAGTAAAATCCCGCGCCAAGCTTCGTGAAGAACTCGAAGGCGGCGTCGAGTTTGTGCTCGTGCGCCTCCATCGGCGTCGAGGCATCGGTCTTCCAAGGATAGTCGTGTGTCGCGGAGCCGAAGGGATCCGTGCCGTCCTGGCCAAAGCTGTGCCAGTACGCGACCGCGAAGCGCAGATGCTCGCGCATGGTCTTTCCACCGACTTTTCGATCCGCGTCGTAGAATTTAAACGCGAGAGGATTGTCGCTTGCCGGCCCTTCGTACTGAATCTTTCCAATACCAGGGAAATATTCCTTTTTTCCGACAAAATAGTCTGCCATATTCGCCTTCCTTGTTCGTCATTCTTCACGGTTTTTTCTGTAGAGCGGGCTGAGCGCGCCGAGATACTTCGAGTACTCGGCGTACGCGCCTTCGTAGGCCTCGACTGATGGCGGATCTGGCTCTATGACCGCTCCGCCCTCGAAACTCACGTGGTCGTCTACGATCGAAGCTATGCGCTCCTCCGCGGAACTCTTCGTTGAATCGAGCATCTCTTCGCACCACAGCGCCTGCAGCGCCGCGCCGAGCGCCGCCGCCTCTTCCTCGCGCGGAACCCGCACCGGCAGCCCCGTCACATCGGCCGCGATCCGTCTCCACAGCGGACTCTTCGCCCCGCCGCCCACGAGCCGGATTTCCTTCGCCGCAAACCCCATCTCCATGAAGGACTCGAGCCCGACTCGCATCCCGAAAATCGCGGCCTCCATCGCGGCGCGCACAATATTCTCGCGCGTAAAGTTCGCGGCGGTCGCGCCGAGCACGCTCGCGCGGCCAGCGGGCAGATTCGGAATGCGCTCGCCGTTAAAGAAGGGCAGCACCACGATTCCCTCCGCGCCGATAGGCGCCGCTTGGGCGCGCGCGTTCATCTCGCGAATGTCCATGCCGAAGAGTGCGCGGATCTGCTCGCTCGCCACTGTGCAGTTCATCGTGCAGAGGAGCGGCAGCCACCCTCCGGTCGAAGAACAGAAGGCGGCCAGGTTGCCCTTGGGGTCGACAATGGGCACGCTCGAGTACCCGTAGAGCGTGCCGCTCGTGCCGAGGCTCATCGTCAGCGCGCCATCGCGCACAGTACCCGTGCCGATCGCGCCCATCATGTTGTCGCCGCCGCCCGAAGACACAAGGGCGCCCTTGGGTATGCCGAAGCGCGCTGCGGCGGCCACGCTCACTTCCCCCGCGGGAGCGTGCGGTTCGATAAGGGGCGGCATGCAGCCAAGAAGGCTGTCGTCGATCCACCCACAAGCGCGGGCCGACCAGCGGCGCGCGCGCACATCGAAGAGGGCGGTTCCGGACGCGTCCCCGTACTCGGTCACATAGTTGCCAGTCAAGAGAAAATTGATATAGTCGTGCGGAAGAAGCACGTGCCGTAATTTCGCGTAGTTTTCAGGTTCGTGCGTTTTGAGCCAGAGGATTTTGGGCGCTGTGTAGCCTGGCAGCATGAGAAGGCCGGTTTTAGCGAGGAGCGCACTCTCCCCTCCTGCCCGCGCCGTAAGCTCCGCACACTCTGCGGCCGTAGAAGTATCGTTCCACAGTTTCACCGCGCGAATCGGCGCGCCGTTTCTGTCGAGTGGCACGAATCCGTGCTGCTGGCCAGATACCCCGATCGAAGAGATTGTCGCGCGGATCTCGGCGGAAATCGCGGAAAAGCAGGCTTCAAGCGCCGACTCGTACCACTCGGCACGCTGCTCTCTCGTGCCATCATTCTTGGCGATGATATCGAGCGGTGCCTGCGATGTGGCGAGAATCTGTCGTGAGTCTGGGTCGTACACGATGACCTTGCAGCTCTGGGTACCGAGGTCGATACCGCACATCCGCTTCATTGCAACCCCCTGCCGGACTCCGTCACGTGGTTTTTAATCTACGTTACTTAAGCCTATGGGTGATTTTCAGAAAACACAATGCGAGATATTGACAAATCATATCCGTTATTGACATTCTGAAATCGTGAAGATTGCCGACGCTGTCTACGTCTATCGACTCATAAGCGGGGAGAGGCTCGCCTGGCATGGCCGGTACCACGCCCACGGCCCAGGGGAGTATGAGTTCCACTATTTCATGGAGGGGCAAGGAGCTCTGCTCATCAATCGCGCAAAATACGTGATAGACGGCAACAAAATATATTTCGTGCAACCGCGCGAATTCCATTCGATCCTGCCGGAAGCGGTCGAAAAACCTATCAGTTATTATGCTGTGCTCTTTCGCCCGGAATCCGGAAACCATGCCGACGAAGAGATCGTGAGCTACTTGGGCCGGCTCTGGCACGCTCGAAGTCGCTCCCTTCCCGCCGACGCGAAGGACCGTTTTCTCCTTGACGATCTGTATCGACTCTCAAAGTCGTCCTCCGAGCGCTCGCACAAGGCTGCCGAGTATGCGCTCGTGAGCCTCCTCTACCGGTGGTTCGACCACCTCGATGACTCGTCGGAATTCGCTCACCCCGTGGTGCGGGCAAAGAATGAGCATGTCGAGCGGGCGCTCGCGCTCATGACCAAGCTCGTGCGCGAAAAGCTGAGCTCTGACGACCTCGCCGGCATGCTGGGGATATCCGAGGAGCACTTCATACGATTGTTCAGGCACAACCTAGGAATGTCGCCGTTTCAATACTTCACTCGGCTCAAGATCGAGGCAGCTTCGGCAGTGCTCATCGACAACCAGCTGACCATCGGCGATGTGGCCTACCGCTTTGGCTTCGAGAATCCTTTTCACTTTACAAAAGTCTTTAAAAAATGCACAGGGCTCGCGCCGCGCGAGTACCGTAAAATGTTCTTCGAGGCGGGAAAGCCGCCTCAGAGCGCGCCGCTCGTCGAGCATTGAGCGCCGATTCCACTTCGCGTGCGCGAGATTGACACTCGCGTAGCACGTCGCCAAAATATGGCATATATGAAATGTAGAGTTGCGCGATGAGCATAAAAATATAAAAGTGGTATCGCCTAAACGACATCAGGATGCACCATGAACGATTTTAAGAAATTTCTCCGTTTCGTCAAACCTTATTGGAAACTCTCGCTGTTCTCGCTCGTCATGCTGGTGGCGATGGTCGGCTTCGACCTCGCGGTGCCGCGCCTCGTGGGCCACCTGATCGACCAGGGCATCCGGCAGAAGAATCTCTCTGTCGTGCTGAGCACCTCAGGTGTCATGCTTATTATATCGATGCTCTCGGCGACGGTGGCGGTGCTGAACAGCATCTCCTCGATACGCGTAGGCGAAAGCATCGCACGTGACCTCCGCGAGGAGATTTTCGTCAAGATTCAGCGATTCTCATACGGCAATGTCGACCACTTCTCCACAGCGAAATTGATGGTCAGGCTCATGAGCGACACCGCGGCGGTACAGCGGCTCTTCCAGATGACATTGCGGATCGGCACGCGCGCGCCCCTCTCTATGGTCGGCAGCATCATCCTGATGTTCGTGACGAGCAGGACGCTGGCGCTCACCATGATGCCGATCTTCGTCGCGAGCGGGATCGTGATCTATTTTTTCAGCACTAAGCTTGAGCCCTTTTTCAGAACCGTGCAGCAGCGCCTCGATCGGCTCAACACAGTGCTCCAGGAGAACATTTCAGGCGCGCGGCTAGTGAAATCTTTCGTTCGTGGAGACTTTGAGGCTGAGCGTTTTGACGCGGCGAACGAGAACCTCGCGCGAGAGAATATCCGCGTCATGCAGCTTATGGCCTCAATGGGGCCGATACTTACCCTCCTCATCAATATGGGCATCGTGCTTGTCGTGTGGCTGGGCGGCATCCAGTCCATCGGAGGGAAGCTGACTCTAGGCCAGATCATCGCGTTCACGAACTATCTCATGGCAACGCTCCAGCCCCTCACGATGATGACGCAGCTCTCGAACAACTGGGCGAACGGCCTTGCTTCCGCGAAGCGCATCAGCGAGGTACTCGACGCGGAGCCGGAAGTTCATGAATCCGAAAACGCCGCCGTGCTTCCCGAACCCGCGCGGGGCGCGGTCGACTTCGACAACG
>JAKALZ010000039.1 GCA_021813065.1 bacterium | reverse complement strand
GCTGAACCTCCCAGCGTACCGTAGGTGAGCAGCGCCGCGATAAACTCGATTGTAATAGAAGATAACCGCTGTGTCGTCATCAGCGCCTCCTCATGGAGGAGACGCCGTGCGGCACAAATAAGCTTCAAGTTTTGCGGACTATCCGCGTTTTGGCTCGAAGTGGCTGAATTCCATGCTGAATGACGCGCGGCCCTGGCTCACTGAGCGCAGGCTTGTTGTAAAGCCGAACATGGTTGCGAGCGGCGCTTGCGCATGGATGACTTCGGAGACATTTTTGGTTTCGGATCCATGTATGAGGCCGCCGCGCTGCGACACGAGGCTCATCACTTCGCCGACGAACTCCTTCGGCGCCAGGATATCGACCTTCATGATCGGCTCGAGAAGCACAGGGTTCGCGGCTCTGCAGGCGCCATCGTAGGCCATGTTCGCGCAGGCTTCAAAGGCGAAAGGCGTAGAGGTGAGCTCGCTGTAGTCGATGCCGACCAGCGAAACTCCGATGTCTACCGAGGGATAGCCGTACTGGATGCCAGACTGGAATGCCGACGTGATGCCCCGCTCGATCGCGTCGAAAATTTCTTCCGGCACATCGTGGGCGCGGAGCGCCTTTTTATATTGATTGCCGGTGCCGCGCGGAAGCGGTTCGACTTCGATGGTGAGGCTTGCGGTGTTCTCCTTGCCCGCGATGACCTTGTGGAACTTTTCGGTATGGCGGTACTTTGCGGAGATCGATTCGCGGTACGTGACTTGGGGATTTCCGATTTTCGCCTGCACCTTGAACTCGCGGATCACGCGCGTCACGAGCACGTCGAGGTGTAATTCGCCCATGCCTCGGATAATGATCTGGCCCGTCTCCTCATCTTCGTGCACGGCGAAGGTCGGGTCTTCGCGGGCGAGGACATCGAGCGCTTCCTTCAGCTTGTCGCGGTCGGAGAGGGTTTTGGGCTCGATGGCTACCGAGATGACAGGCTCGGGGAAGTGCATCTTCTCGAGAAGCACTGGGTAGCCTTCGGTGCCGAGCGTGTCGCCGGTCTGCGCGAGTTTGAGCCCGACGAAGACCGCGATGTCGCCCGCGCTCACCGATTCGATGGGTTCACTCTTGTTCGCGTGCATTCGCAGAAGCCGAGTAACGCGCTCGCGTTTCTTTTTCGAGGTGTTGTACACCGTTGAGGCATTATGCAGGGTGCCGGAGTACATGCGCACGTAGCAGAGCGCTCCCGCTTCGCGGTCGTACTGTACTTTGAAGACAAGGCCGAGCGGGTAGCCGTTGACCTGGCAGGGGATCTCGATGTCTTCCTCTTTTTTCGTATGGAAGGCTTTGAGCGCGCCAACCTCGTCGGGCGCGGGGAGATAGTCGACAACCGCGTCGATGAGGGGCTGCACTCCCATATTTCGTCGAGAGGCACCCGCGAAAACCGGAACGAAGTGCCGCGCGATGCAGGCTTTGCGGATTTCAGCCCTGAGCGTGGCGTTGGGGATCGGCGCGCCCTCAAGGTAGAGATTCGTGATGATGTCGGACTGGGCTGACACTGCGTCGATCAGGTTTTCGCGCCAGTGGTGCGAGATTTCTTCGCGCGCTTCAGCGATCGGCGAGATCTCCATCTCCGAGCCATCGTCGTTCCAGCGGATCTCCCTCATTTCGATCAGGTCGAGCACGCCCTCAAAGTTGCCCTCTTTCCCGATCGGTATGTTGAGCGGAATAGGATTGGCGCCGAGCTTCGCGCGCATATCCTGGAGCACTGCTTCGAAATCGGCGCCGAGCCTATCCATTTTGTTGATGTACGCGATTCTCGGCACATTGTAGCGGTCCGCCTGGTGCCACACAGTCTCTGACTGTGGCTCGACGCCTCCTACCGCGCAGAACACCGCGATGGCGCCGTCCAAAACGCGCAGCGATCGCTCCACCTCGGCGGTAAAGTCAACGTGCCCCGGTGTGTCGATGATATTGATCTGGTGGTCGCGCCAGAATGTGGTAGTCGCGGCGCTCTGGATCGTGATGCCGCGCTCCTGCTCCTGATCCATCCAGTCCATGGTAGCTTCGCCGTCATCGACTTCGCCGAGTTTGTACGTTTTGCCTGAATAGTAGAGGATGCGCTCGGTCGTCGTTGTTTTTCCGGCGTCGATATGGGCCATAATTCCAATATTGCGTAGTTTCTCAAGACTCATTGATTGCTCCGCGGTGCGCGCAGGGATAGAAAAATTTCTGCGAATATGCGCCTCAGCTCGAGGCTCTGTAAATATATAGGAAATGGCTCGGAATTACAACACAAGCGTGGTTGCGGCCTGACAAGCACCGCGTAATCTCAGAGCGCGTTCGCTCCGCGCGCCTTCGTTTCGCACCGCGCGCGAGTCCACCACCACGCACCTCTCCGCGCGCGCCCTTTTATCCCGCCACGGCGCACCTCTCCGCGCGCGCCCGCCAGCAATACCCTAACTCCTTGCATAGAAGCGCCATTCAAGCGTATAAGAATGCTGTGAAAAGAATTGAACTTCTCGCGCCGGCAGGTTCGCCTGAGGCGCTCGACGCGGCTATCGGCGAAGGCGCCGACGCGGTCTACCTTGGTCTTCGATCCTTCAACGCGCGCATGCGCACGACGAATTTCGCGTTCAACCAATTCGAGGCGGCGGTCAGCGCGCTGCACGAACGATCACGAAAAATATATGTAACGGTCAATACAGTCTTCGAGGAGCGCGAGGCCGATCGCGTCTACCAGCTGCTCGAGTATCTCGCTTCGGTGGGGCCCGACGGCATCATCGTGCAGGATGCCGGCGTCGCCAAGATGGCGCGCGAATATTTTCCCTCGCTGCAGCTCCATGGCTCGACGCAGATGAACGTCGCTTCTTCAGCGGGCTGCAACCAGCTCTCACGCGAGGGCTTTAAGCGCGTCGTGCTCGCCCGCGAGCTTTCGCTCGACGAACTCAGGCAGATTCGCCAGTACACGAGCGTCGAGCTTGAGTTCTTTGTCCACGGGGCCCTCTGCGTGAGCGCGTCCGGCATTTGCCTCTTCTCAAGCTACCTCGGCGGTAAGAGCGCGAACCGAGGCATGTGTACGCAGGCCTGCAGACGCCTCTACGAGAGCGAAAGCGATTCCGGGTACTATTTTTCTCCCGACGACCTCCAGCTCATCGAGCATGTGCCCGCGCTGATCGATGCCGGAGTGAACGCCCTCAAAATCGAGGGGCGCATGAAATCCGCCGAGTATGTCGGGACCGTCGTCGCCGCGTACCGCCATCTCATCGACAACTGCGAGATCGACCGAGAGAAGGCGATCATCAAGGCGCGAGCCATGCTCCAGGCCGATTTCGCCCGCCGCAAGACGAGCTTCTTCATCTCAGGGCAGCCAGACGACTATATCCACCCCGATCAGGCGGGCGGCACCGGCGTCCACCTTGGCCGCATCCGCGACGCGCGCACCATCGACGAAAAGCGTTGGGCGCTGATGAACACCTACGAGGGCCTCGCAGAGCGCGACTCGGTCCGCATTCACCGCAAGGACGATTCAGGGCGCATTACGGCGAAAATTCAAGCGATCAAGTACGGTCTTGAGGGTATGCTCCTGCAACTCGATGGCGACTGGCGCCAGAACGACGATGTCTATCTCATACAGACCGCGAGCATGGCCCGTCGATACAAACCGGTTCTGCCCAGGAGCCTTGATCGCTTCCATAAATTTCCCACGAACCACAGCGCGCCGCGCCCTGATCTCGCCCGCCTCGACGGCAAGTCTCTCGAGAAGACCTTCGAGTCAGGTATCTACATCCTCGCGGGGAAGGTCGCCGATCTCCACGCCATCCTCACCTTTAAGCCCAGAAGGGCGATGATCCTCTTCAATAAACTCAACGCCGAGAATATGCGCCGCGACGAGTCCACGCTCCCTTTTAAGCGCGAGAAACTCATCCTCTGGCTCGATCCCTACTACGCTGAGTCCGACGCGTCGTGGCTTCCGACGGAGCTCGACTACTGGATCGAGAAGGGTGTTTCGCTCGTCATCGCGAACAATCAGGCGCATTTCACGATGCTCCGTGGCAAGAAAGTCACGGTGATCGCGGGGCCTTGGCTCTATGTCTTCAACCCGTGGGCGCTCTCCTACTATCTCGAGCAAGGCGCGCAGGCAATCATCCCGCCTTACGAGATCTCCCGCCAGGCTCTCTACAAGCTCACCGAATTTCTTCCGGCGCAGTTCTTCGCGCCCGTGCTTTTCGGTTACCCCGATCTGTTCAGGATTCGGGCGGACCTCACGCAAAAACACGAGCACTCGCACTTTACCGATCGCGAAAGGAACACCTTCACGCTGGTGGGCCGGCGCGACTCCTCTTCAGTTATTCCCGACACTCCGTTCTCTCTCATCGATCTCGTGCCCAACCTCAAGAAACAGGGTTTCTCGCGCTTCATTCTCGATCTCTCGAACGCGGATCCCTCGCGCGGGCTCTATCGAGACCTCGCCAAAGCGATCGATCAGTACAAGGTTCTGCCGAACACAACGCGTTTTAACTGGAAGGACGGTTTTTGGAGCGAGGACACCGTACGAAGAGAAAGCGGTGAGCCTCGCTATGGCGCGCCCGCGCATGGCGCCCCATCCTCGGGCGCACGCCCAAACTTTGGCTACGTCCCGCGTACAACCTCGGATCGCGGCCCGCGACAACCGGGCAACAACGCGGGGAAACCCGCGGGCAGACAGTCCGGGCGTCCCACAGGTCGCGCAACCCCACGCGCCGCGACCGCGGACAGCGGGCCGCTCGCAGGACGCCCGCGCGCAGGAAAACCGAGCGCTAGAGACAGCGGTCCTCGAGCCTCCAATCCGAGAAACGGATACAAGAGCGATTCCTCAACGACATCAAAGTCGCCGTACCCATCGAAGAGGTCGCCGGGAGGCCCACGATCTGAAAGATCGACCCATAAACGCTCGCCAAAGCGATGATTCTATAAAAAGAATCGACCAAGTTCCTTGACGACAGGGACTTCTCCGTATACAGTTGGAAAAATAAAACGCTGTTTCAAAAACTGACACTGCTGTCTGCCCCAGATTTGAGCGCACTCCATTTTGCTGACGCTCAGTGGGCGGCGTGTATAACAGCGCTTTGGGAGTACTGAATTATGAGTGAATCGGCAGGCAAAGCTCTCGATATCTTGTTTTATCTCGCGAATGTGGGAGATGGTGTGACGCTCGCAAGACTCTCCAAAGAGACTGGGATGAACAAGGCGACCGCGCTCAGGTATCTCAATGTGCTTGAGTCGAAGGGCGTCGTAGAGCGCTGCGCGTCAGGCTGGACCCTTGGGCTTTCGCTCTTCGAGCTTGGAAGCAAGGTCCCTGTCCGGCAGCTCGTGGCCGAGAAGGTCCGCCCGATTATCGAGCGACTTGCCAGGGAGTCCGGAGAGTCGGTCAATCTGGCCTATCTCGCGGGCGAAACCGCGATTTTCCTCGATCGCGCCGAAGCCAACAGAAGTCTCCGTATGCGCTCTATGCCGGGGGACCGGTTGCCGCTTTACTGCACGGGAGTCGGGAAGGCCATTCTCTCCCAGTTGAGCGATGATCGGATCCGCGCGATTCTCGGATCGAGTCCTCTCGACCGGGTCACGGAATCGACCATTACCGAACCGGAGGATGTGATCGATGAGGTGAACAAAGCGCGCGAACTCGGTTTCGGCTTCGACAAAGAAGAATTCGAGATTGGCCTCACCTGCTACGCGATGCCGTTGCGCCTGCCTGGATCTGATTTTGTGGGAGCCATCAGCATCTCTGGTCCCACGGCACGCATGAAAAATGTCGAGATTCGCGATCGATTCCTCTCGCTGTTGGCGCAGGCGGTCCAAGACTCGACAGATGCGCTTCTCCCGTATCATTTCCACGAGCACAATGAGAAAAAGACTGAGGGCTGAAACTGGATCCAGCCCTCACACACGCCCGGTCGCTCCTCGCGTGGAGTTAGAACACCGCCTCGCTGATTTCGGCGCGCTTTGATTCTTCGATAAAGACCCCTTCGGTCTTTTTCATGTCTTCGTGGTCTGCCTTGCTCGTCGGTTTGAATTCGACATGTTCCGCGACTATTTTGACCCTCGCGTGTGCCTTGCCTTCCGGATCTGTCCAGCGATCCTGTTTCAAACGCCCGACCACACGGACTCCTCGCCCTTTTTTCAGATTCTGGGCACACGCCGCGCCGAGTCTCGCCCACGCTTCGATGTCAAAATACGAAACCTCGTTTTCGTACTTCTGGTCCGCGATTTTGTAGCTGCGATTTGTCGCGAGGGTAAAGTCGCAGACCTGGTTTCCTGAAGTAGTGGATCGATAGTTCGGATCGCGAACGAGATTCCCTTCGACCAAGATACTGTTGAGATGATTCATACGACCTCCTTCATGGTGTGCGCTTTGATCGCGCGGCCGCGCCCTTGTGCGCACGCATTACATATTCGCCCGCGATTGCCCGTCCCGATTCAATTTTCATGCTCAGAATGTTAGTATGTACACATGGATACCTTCGATCAGTTTCAATCGCCGTTCTCGTGGAGATATGGGTCGCAGCGGATGCGCGCGATATGGAGCGAGCGCGGTAAACGCCTTCTATGGCGCCAAATTTGGATCGCCCTCGCTAAAGCTGAATCTCGCTACAATCTCGCGACCGCCACGCAGATCGATGAACTCGAGCGCCACGCGACCGATATCGATTTCATGAAGGCCGACGAAATAGAAAGATCGATCCGTCACGACCTCATGGCGGAACTGCGAACCTACGCTTCGCAGTGCCCGCACGCGGGCGGCGTGCTCCACCTCGGCGCCACTTCCATGGACATCGAGGACAATACCGACGCGCTTCGCGTCCGCGACAGCATTCGGCTCATAAGACAGGGCCTTGCCTCGCTTCTCACCACGCTTGCGGACTCGATCGAACGCTACGCGGCAGTACCGGCGATGGCCTTTACCCACCTGCAGCCCGCGGAGCCCACGACGCTCGGTTATCGCTACGCATCCTACGCGCAAGATCTCGCGGACACCTACGATCGCGTTGCTCAAATGGAACGCGCGATAAAGGGCAAAGGGTTCAAGGGGGCGGTGGGCACTTCCGCGTCGTACGCCGAACTCATCGGTGCGGATAAACTTGACGAATTTGAGCGCACGCTCTCTGAGGAGCTGGAGCTTCCTTTCTTTGAGGTAGCGACGCAGACATATCCTAGAGTTCAGGACTACCGCGTGCTCTCTCTGCTCTCGGAGCTCGCCGCCATTCTCCACAAAATGGCCTTCGATTTCCGTATTTTGCAGATGCCTATGCTGGGTGAGCTTTCAGAACCTTTCGGCGCTCGACAGATCGGCTCTTCAGCCATGCCATTCAAGCGCAATCCCATAGAATCCGAAAAAGTCGATTCCCTCGCGCGGCTTATCGCGAGCTATGCGCAGCCCGCGTGGGAGGATGCGGCGCTCTCCGGCCTCGAGCGGACACTCGACGACTCGGCGAATCGGCGCATCATTCTTCCTGAGGCTTTCCTCGCTATGGATGAGATTCTTTCAGCGATGCGCAAGATCGTGGTTGGCCAAAATGTAGATGCTGAAGCTATTCGCAGCACGGTAGCAAATTACGCACCGTTTGCCGCGACCGAGCGTGTCCTTATGACGCTGGGCAAGAGCGGGGCTGACCGTCAGGAAACGCACGAGCGCCTCCGTGACCTCGCGATGCTGGCTTGGGCCGAGGTGCGCAAGGGCAAACCCAATCCGCTCATGGATCTCGTAAAAACCGACACGTTTTTTGCTTCGAGGCTCTCATCTGACGCTATCGAAAACCTCTTTGATGTCGATACTTATATAGGAGCCGCGGAGAAACGCGCGCAGTCTATCGCGCGCCGCATCCGGAAACTCTCTTTAGATGAGTCATAAATTGAGAGATATACTTTTTAGGTGCTGATTACATATTCAAGGAGCGGTCATGTTAGATTTTGTTGTCAAAGGCGGGCCAGTTCTGTGGGTCATCATGGCGCTTTCACTCGTCGCGCTGGCGATCATTATCGAGCGCCTTCTCTATCTGCGCCGCATTTCTTTCGACGAAGAAAAGCTTTTTCTCCGCATTAAAACGAGCCTCATGGAAGGACATTTCTCAGAGGCGCTCGCAATCTGCGATCAGAATGTCTCGCCGTTCTCCTCACTGCTCAAGGTGGGTATCGAGAACAGAAATCAGCCTGAGTATATGCAGCGCGAACTGCTCAAAGACGCCGCCGCCATGGAGTCGGTGAATCTCGAGCGCGGATTGACGGCGCTCGGCACGATCTCCAACATTTCCACGCTTCTCGGACTTCTTGGAACAGTCACTGGAACAATGAAGGCGTTCGGCGTGCTCGGGCGGTTTGGCGCGGTGAGCGATCCATCGGCGCTGGCGAGCGGTGTCGCTGAGGCGCTCATCACGACGGTCGGCGGTCTTGTCGTGGCGATCCCCATCATCATGATCTATAACTACTTCTCCACAAAAGTGAATCTCATCATGACTCGGCTTGAAACCCAGGTGAACAGCCTCGTAAATCTTATCTCTGGTGACGCAGATAAAAAGAATGCCAAGGTTGAGGATCCAGCCTCAAAGGAGGCATGATGGCCCGCGATCGAAGGATTTCACCCAAGATAAATTTCGATTTAACTCCACTCATCGATATCGTGCTGCAGCTTGTGATCTTTTTTATGATCACCACGACCTTCAAGACCGCGCCTGGAATCACCCTCCAACTGCCCAGCTCGCAGACAGCCCAGTCGATTTCGACGCCAGAACTCAGAGTAGTTGTCGTTTCATCGAATGAAATCTATGTCGACAAGACAAAGACTGACCTGAAAGGTCTTCAGTCTGTGCTCAGCAAGCGTGTCAGCGGGTCGGACGCCAAGCAAATTCGGGCGATACTTGAGGGGCAATCGGCTTCGGAGTACCAGCTCATCATTTCGGTGCTCGACGCGATGCGGTTCAATGGCATCGAGAATGTTGGTCTGATCACCAGGAAAGAAAAGGTGGTGCAATGACCGAGACGCTCACGTATGCTCAGAAAGAACAGCGGAAAAGAACGCTCATTTCATATATAATAGCCATTTGTCTCTATACTCTACTGTTTATTGCGGGCATCGTGTACGACATTCTTCGTCCTGAGAGCGTCGATTTCACCAACAGAACTCTCATCGTGAATATTCAAGGACCAATCGCCAACGATGTCGGGCAAGGAGCTCAGACAAAAAAGGATTCCGTGGTCGTTGAAAATCCGGCGCCGCCGCCTCCGCCCGCTCCCAAACCCCAGGCGAAAACCCAGACTCCGCAGCCCACGCCCGCGCCGGCTTCGGCGGCGCCCACGCCAAACGTGGAAACGGCGCCCGCGCCAGTTACCCCCGAGGTCCAGCAACCGATTGAACCCTGGGTTCCAGGTCAACGCGGCCCTGGTTCGCGCGTGAGTTCGAGCGAAACGTCTGTGCTCGCTCCCGGTGAAGGCCAGGTTCCCTGGGGAACAGGGCAGGAAGTCCGTATTAGCAAGAGTGAAGCTGGAAATTCCGTGGAAACCACGCTCGGCGGATCTTCCGAAACTGTCGGACAGAGCCTCTATGTGCCGATTTATCTGAATATGCCGCTGCCCGCGACAGTGCCGGTCTCTCTCTTTAACGCGATACCCAACGAAATCATTCCACCCAACACGATCATCTCAACCGCGGATGCGCGAAAACGAGCGTTTCTTAACTATTATTCGATATCAGGCAATGAATACCGGCTCACTACCTTTGTACCGCTTGAGGTGCGCGAGAAGCTGTGGGAGATGCTCGAGGATGCGGGGTACAACACCGAAAAGGCTGACTACAAGATTGGCAAAACCCTCAACCCCGTGGTCATCGGTTTCTCGGTCACGAAGGATAAGCAGCTACGCGGCGTAGAACTCCTACAGTCATCTGGCGACTCGGATATCGATCAATCAGTGCTCTATGGCTTTAAACGCGCGTCCTTCTGGAACAAGAGCGGCGAGACGATCCAAGGGCGTTTCGTGTACCGTTTCTGAAGCAAATCAGTTCAATTTTTGGAGCTTCTCTTCTTCGAGTTTCTTTAAATACGCCTTGTCGAAACCGGCGGCGAAGAATACATCGACCACATCCGGCGCGAACTGAACCCCTCGGAGAGCTCGAATTTCACCGATCACCTGCTCGAAGTCGAGCGCTACTCGATAAGGTCTCGTTGTCGCCATCGCGTCGAGCGTGTCCGCGAGCGAAATAATCCGGGCAAGCTTGTCGATACCGTCGCTCATCGCGCCATCCGGATAGCCTTTGCCATCCCAACGCTCGTGGTGATGCCGCACCGCGGCGGCCGCTCGCTCAAAGAACTCAACCGTAGAGAGTATTTGAGCTCCAATGATGGGGTGCATGCGGATTATTTCGCGCTCGCGGTCGTCCAGCGGGCTTGTTTTATTGAGGATCGAGTCGGGAATTCCTATCTTTCCGATATCGTGCAGCAGCGCTGCGTACTCGAGCTGCTCGATGTCATCGGCAGGGAGACGCATCGCCTTTCCTATCTTCGAACTCAGCCATCGCACGCGCTCGCAGTGGCCCTGCGTGTAGCGGTCTTTCACTTCTATAGTCTCGGCGAGGGCATAGGCGGTCTGCATATTCATTTTTTTCAGTTGCTGATAGACGCTGCCCAGCTCTTCGTAGCTCGATTCCACGCGCTTTTCGAGATCGAGCCGCTGCTTT
>JAKALZ010000038.1 GCA_021813065.1 bacterium | reverse complement strand
CATCGCCCTTACCAGCCTTGAACGCTTGGAAAGAAGCCGCGTTATCCATGTGGACGATTTTGATATCAGCCGGTGTGAGGCCGAGAACTTCTATCCACTTCATGACATTGAAATGGTTCAGTGAACCCACCGGGACAAGTGCTGTCGCGCCCTTCACTGTCGCGGCATTTCCGTACACATTGGGGTAGCCGGGAATCGCGCCTTTAATCTTGGCGGCAGGACTGTCGGGCCGAATGAATGCGCCTGTGCCGCCAGAAGCGAGCATGATGTCGCCGATCGCGATCGCGTCATAATTCGCGATTGAAAACACTACCGCGGCTCCAATTGTTCCAACATCCCATAAATTTGCGGCCAGAGCCTCATTGAGAGGAGCGCCGATGGGATAAATCTGGATTTCTACTTTAAAGCCATTCGCGACATCCCAGCCTTTATCGACAAGATATTTCGCGGGCAGGCTCGAGAGATACGGCATAAGTGCCACGCGCAATACGGGTAGATTACCTGAACCCGAGGTTTGCGCTCCCAGCGCTCCTGGCACCATGGCTATAATCATAATCGCGAGTGTAAGAGCGGCGAATCTCTTCATCTCAATACCCCCTAATAAAAATTATGCCTTTGTCAGAAAAGGCAACAAGAGAGAATAAATATTTTCCCTCTGAAAATAAAAGTAAACCATGAGTTTTTCGATGTCAAGAGCGATTATGTAATCTATTAAGCGAAGAAAAAGGAAATAACTCATATATTTATAATTAATTATATAATAAAAATGAGAATGCTGTCCCGGACACGACTGTGGTGACCCTTAATTTTTAGGCTTCCCGTCGCTATACTTGTCCCCATGGACTACTTCGATGTAGCGATTATCGGCGGTGGGGGAACGGGGGCGGCGACCGCGTACGACCTCGCGTTACGGGGGCTTTCGGTCATTCTCTTCGAGCGGGGCGAGCTGACGTCGGGGACGACGGGACGCCATCACGGGCAGCTGCACAGCGGAGCGCGCTACGCGCTGGGCGATCATCGCATCGCGCGCGAGTGCATGGCGGAGACGCTGATCCTGCGGAGGATCGCCGCCGACGCGCTCGAGTTCAACCAGGGGCTCTTCCTCGCGGTGGACGATGAGGGCGAGTCGCTGACCGACGAGTTTGTCGAGGCGTGTCGAGCGGCGGATATCCCAGCCACCGAGGTGCCGGTCGCGCGCGCGCGGGAGTGGGAACCGCGGATCAGTGGAGCGACGCGGCGGGCTGTTCTCGTGCCCGACGGGACGATCGACGCGTACCGCCTCGCGATGCGCTTCTTTGCCTCCGCCGCGTCGCGTGGCGCCGTGATTCGCAATTACACGCAAGCAAGCGGAATCGAGGTGACGGGCGGCGCTGTTCGCGCGGTGGCCGCGCGGAGCCTGCGCGATGGCACAGAGACGCGCTATGAGTGCGGCGCGGTCGTGAACGCGGGCGGCCCCTGGGCAGACAGGGTCGCGGCGCTGGCTGGGCTTGAGGTGCCGGTTACGCCCGCGGCGGGAACGATGGTGGCGGTGGAGGGGCGGGTCGCCAATATGGTGATTTCGCGGCTCCGCAGGCCGAGCGACGGCGATATTGTGGTGCCGCAGCGGCGGCTCTCGATCGTCGGCTCTACCCAGCGGAAAGTCGAAGACCCGGATGGGCTGCGGCCGCTGCCCGAGGAGATCGAGTTGCTCCTCGCCAGCGCGGATGAGCTCGTGACGGGTTTTTCGGCGCAGCCCTTTCGCGCGGCCTGGGCAGCGGCTCGCCCGCTCGCCGGACGGAGCTCCGAAGAGGGAAGAGAGATCAGCAGGGATATCGCGATTGTCGACCATGGAAAGAGCGATGGCGTCCGTGGATTTTTCAGCGTGCTGGGAGGCAAGGCGACCACGTTGCGCCGTATGGGCGAACTCGTGTCGGATCAGGTCGCGGCCTTCTTGGGCAAGGCCGAACCCTGCCGCACCGCCAAGTTCGATCTCGCGCCCTACGCGGACTACTGGAGGCTCCCATGACGCAGCGACTGCGCATTCAGCTTGGCGGGCAGGCTCCCGCGGCTGGCTCGGCTCACTTTGAAGATTTCGAGGTCAACCTTCCATCGGGAGCGACGCTCCTCGACGCGCTCGAGTACATTCGTACTGGCGTGGCACCGGATCTCATGTACCGGCACTCCTGCCACCACGGCTCATGCGGCACCTGCGCGGTGCGCGTGGATGGCAAGGAAGTGCTCGCTTGTCTGACGGCGCTCGACAGTTTAGCGGGCGGAATTCCGGTCATCGAGCCGCTCCGCGCCCTCAAGCTCGAAAAGGACCTCGCCGTGGATCCGGGCGCGCTGTTTCGATCGCTGCCCAAAAATACGAGCCACCTCCGAGAGAGCGAGGTGGAACACTATATTCGCTTTGAAGACTGTATCGAGTGCGGTTCCTGCGTGTCGGCCTGCCCTGTCACCGCGCGGAGCTGGGATGCCTCGACGGGCAAGGTGGAGGGATTTCTGGGGCCGGCCGCTCTCGCAGCGGTCCACCGCGAGTCCTTGAACAGCCCGGAGCGCGCGGAGGAGATGCGCACGGTCGCGGAGCGGCCCGACGGCGTCGCCGCCTGCGAGAAACACTTCGACTGCTCGCGAGTCTGCCCGCGAATGGTCTATCCAGGAAAGCACATCGAGATGCTGCGCAGGGAGTTCGCGCGCACATAGGGCCAGGCGATCACTTCAGCCTGATCGTTCTGCTCCACTTTTTGTCGTAGAAGTGATTGACCACGGCCATGATTCCGAGCCCTACGGCGCAGAGGATCGCGAGAAATCCGACAATGAGGAGAAATTCGCTGTTTCCACGAACGACGATGGCGTAGAAGGCGCTCAGGTAGACCGCGATTGATACGAAGTAGACGATTCTCATCGTGGTGTACATCCGGCGAAATACATGCGCATATCCCTGTTCGTCCAGTCGGTGCTTTTTGAACGATACTCTATGGTCGGGAATTTTCATTGTCGCGTTGTTGATGATTTTATAGTGATTCTCGAACTCGAACTGTCGAATATTGAATGCGAGCGCGCCTGATAGTAAAAAACCAAATATAAAGAAAAGAACCGCGAACATCCACGAGGTGCTGATGTCGGCGCGGCGTGCCCAAGAAAAGAGCGCGAGCGATACGATCTGCGCGCCCAGAAACGCGGCGAGAAAACTCATCTGCTTGAGGCGCAGCGCGCGGATCGAGCTCGTGGCGATGGCGATTGTCTCGTGGCAGAAGGGGCAGGTGAGCGAAGTGGTGGCGGACTCCCGTGTCTCTGCGATGCTCTGCGCGAATGGATGGTAGTGGGCTCGGTAGGTGTAGACGGTTTCGTACGCTCTTTCGCGAACCGAAACCGAATCGAGTTCTACGAAACAATTGATATGGATTTCCATCGGTACTTCCTGACGCGCGCGCATTCGCTCACGCTCGGATCAAGTCCAATTCGTTTCGTCGCGCGGGTTTGTTCGACATGGGCCCATGCTAGAGCGGCGATCGGAGCGCTGTCAATTCAAGATTCAGAATAGTGTTTCGCGCACGGGGATCTTGTACTTTCGGGCGAGGGCGAGGCCGTCCTCAAGGTTGGCGGCGGTGTCGATGGGGCGGTGGGCGTCCGAGTTGATGACACACTCTATTCTGTACTCGGAGGCCAGCTCCCAGAACGACTCGTGAGGGTAGGGGTGGCGGCTGCCTCGATCGGCGCGGACGCGCGCTTTCCTCATGCCGTAGCCGTTGATTTCGAGCGGTGTGCCGGTTCGCTGGGCGGTTTCGAGGATGTCGCGGGCGCAGGCGCGGGCGTTCTCGTCCCAAGGCATCCAGCTGTAACAGAATACATCGGGGTGGGCCAGGAAGGAGAAGAGACCGCTCTCCATCGCGCTGCGGCTCGTCGAGCCGAATGAGGCGAGTTCGGCGGGAGGGGAGATTGTGTAGGTGTCGCGCCACTCGCCTCGGTGGAGGTAGTTGTGGATGCCCGCCACGAGATATTCCAGCCCGAAGGTTCCAAGGAATTCATCGCGCATAAACGACACGTACTCCGGAACCCACTCGCACTCAAGACCTGCGTAGACCCGCGGTTCACGCAATGCGGCGCTCGGGCTGGGCGAATCGTCAGCGCGCACGGAATCGACTTGTGCGGCGCGTATGGCTTCCACGTACCCTGACAGTTCCGAAAGGTCCATCCGCACATCGGACCAGCGGCCGTCGGGGTGCGGACAGTGATCGGAGAAGCCGAGCTCGGAGAGCCCTGCCGCGCGCGCGCTGGCGACATAGTCGGCGATGTCGCCGCTCGCGTGGCGGCATCGGTAGGTATGGGTGTGGTAGTTGTTCATGCGTTTCCTGGCCGAGCGCGATACCGCGCGGCCAGCGGCAGTATGACCGAATTCCGCCAAGCTGGGAAGTCCGCCACACAATGACGCGCCTGCGGGCGTGGCGCTGTGGGAATTCTAGCGGAGCTGCTGGGTGAATCATCCGTATCGCGCCTGCGGGCGTGGCGCGCGATCGTCCGCGTGTTGGCTCAGATCGCGCTCCTTCCGAGGTCGTTTCAAGATTGACAAATGCCAAATTTGTGCTACGCTACTAGCAATCATAATTGTTGAACACTTTAAGAATATCGAATGAGGAATTTTGCAGGAGGGCTTCGGATGGAGCGGTTGAAGGGCATTTCTTCGATGGCGACACGACTCGTGCTCGCGGAACTCGCGGAAAAATACCAGAGGCAGAGCGGCGGATCGGTCGAGATTGAGTCGGTGGGTGGTGTCGACGCGGCGAAACGCGTGCAGGCTGGCGAGGCCTTCGATGTGGTGATTCTCGCTTCCGACGCGATCGACAAGCTCATCGCGTCCGGGCACGCGCTCGCTGACACTAAGATTGACATCGCCCGCTCCGGAGTGGCTGTGGCGGTAAAAAGGGGAATGCCCGCCCCGGACATCTCCTCTGAAGAAGCGCTCAGGCGCGCTGTACTCCAGGCGCGGACCATCAGCTACTCGACCGGTCCCAGCGGCACGGCGCTCGCCAAGCTCTTCCTGAAGTGGGGTATCGCGGACGAAATCAAGTCCAAGATCGTTCAGCCTGAGCCCGGCATTCCCGTGGGGACGCTCGTGGCGAACGGCGAGGTCGAACTCGGATTTCAGCAGCTGAGCGAGATGATCCATGTCAACGGGATTTCGATTGTGGGCCCGATGCCTCCAGAGATTCAAATCATTACAACCTTTTCGGGAGCGGTTTGCGGATCGTCGAAGGCTCCCGACAGAGCGCTCGCGTTTCTCGATTTCTTGGCTTCGAGCGATGCCATCGAAGCCAAAGCGCGTCAAGGCATGGAATCCGCATAAAAAAGAATTGACAGATTCCCAAACTGTGATACCATACTATATCACAAAAGTGTATAACACTTAAATTGAACAAATATTTTAGACAATTTCGTCGAATTTCGCCAATAGCGTCGCCAATCGTGGTGGCGTTGCTATCGCCGTTGGCACCGCGCGACCGTGGCGCGGTCGTTTCCGCCTTCAGTGGCGGGGGAGGTATTCATTATGGGCGCACCCGCGCTTGGATTTATTGGATTTGGGGAAGCGGCGTATC
Organism: bacterium; assembly: GCA_021813065.1. GTDB lineage: Bacteria > Spirochaetota > Spirochaetia > Treponematales > Rectinemataceae > Rectinema. The sequence continues at coordinate 5,194 of JAKALZ010000038.1, read as the reverse complement.
ACATCGCGAAGGGACTAGCCGGAGCTGGGCTCGCGCCGATTCGCGCCTTTGATGTGATGGCGAATGACCCCAAGGTGGGCCCCCTCGTGCGGCAGCGCGCGTCGGAAGCGCATGTTGAGCTCATGCCGTCGCTGGCGGATCTCGCCGCGATCAGCGACATCGTTGTCTGCGCGACAAGCGCAAAGTACGCGCTTTCCATCGCGGCGGACGCCGCGAAGTGCCTGCGCCCTGGCACAGTCTACGCCGATCTCAACAGCGCCTCGCCGGGAACGAAGAAGCAGGTCGGCGCCCTCATGGCGCCTGCCGGTGTGATCTTCGCGGATGTCGCCGTGATGGAGCTCGTGCCGCCGCATGGGCACAAAGTTCCGATGGCGGTGAGCGGCACAGGCGCGAAGCGCTTCCAGGAGTCGCTCGTTCCATTCGGGATGAAAATTTCCTTCATCAATGAGACCGCGGGCAGCTCATCAGCGCTCAAGATGATGCGCAGCATCTTCATGAAGGGCCTCACCGCCCTTCTTCTCGAGACGCTCACGGCAGGCCGCAAAGCGGGTGTCGACAAGGAAATCATGGATTCTATATCTGGAACGATCGACTCGAGGCCCCTCGCGGACACCGCAAACATGCTGATCACGCGCACAGCTATCGCCGCCGAGCGCCGTGTGGCGGAGATGGGCGAGGTGATGGACACGCTCGCTGAAATGGGGCTCGACAGCTCCGCGTCGCAGGCGACAAGGGCAAAACTTCAAGCGCTCGCCGATCTCAATCTGCGGACCGAATTCGGAAACACGCCGCCCGAGACCTATACGCGGGTTTTGGACGCGATACTGAAAAAAACCGGCCAGTGAGCCTGTCTGAACATCATAGGAGGCATTCATGAGAATCAACGAAGAAAATTGATATTTGGATCAGGTATGGCGATTCGCGGCCGCACACGCATGTACGGCCGCTTTTTTTTCGGCTTTCCAAGTGTTACTATATTTTATAAAATAAATATCGAGAACTACGGGAGAACGTTGTGCGCAATCAGACAAGCCAGGCGTATCAGGTACTTAGAGACCGAATTCTGAACGGAATATATCGGCCCGCCGAGAGCCTCACCGAGATCGCGCTCGCCCAAGAGCTCGGCGTGAGCCGGAACACCGTAAAGAAGGCGCTGCTCAAGCTCGCGAGCGAAAATCTTGTGGTCATCGAGGAAAACAAGCGCGCGATGGTTCGATCGTTCTCCATCGACGAAGTGCTCCAATACCTTCGCGTTCGTGAATTGCTCGAAGGGCTCGTTGTCCGCGAGGCGATTCCGAAGATGAGCGATGAGGATTTTCAACGGATGGAAGCCATTCTCGCTGAGATGCGCGACCACCTCGCCAAAGGTGAGCTCAAGGAATATTCACAGGGGAACTGGGCATTCCATCAGGTTATCTACGATTGCTGTCCTAACATACCCGCGGTCGAGATCGTGATGTCGATTAAAAATCAGCTCAAGCGCTACAATATCAAGACTATTTTCATCCAGGGCAGAGGCGACCACTCCTTCGAGGAGCACCGGGCGATTCTCGATGCCCTCACACGGCGCGACGCGGATCAGGCGGAGCTGCTCATGCGCGCGCACATTACGAACATGCGCGACGTGCTCCAGAAGTACTACGATCTAGTGTTCTGAAGCGCCGAAAGCCAAACGTGCGGTCAAATCGGCTATTGTAGAATAAGGCTAAAAATTTTTCTTGACGGCTCTAGAATCGTAAGTTATCATACAACTTACAACTTTTATGAAGCCGACGACCATAGAACCAGTCCTGCTTAAGAGACTCAGCCACCGCAGCATCAAGGATCAGGTGTTCTCGCAGCTCAAGAACCAGATTCTCCAGAAAGTCTGGATGCCGGGCACGAAAATTCCTTCCGAGAACGCGCTCGCGAAAGAGCTCGGCGTAAGCCGCGTTTCTATCCGCGAGGCGATCAAAATGCTCTCGAGCTTGGGACTCATCTACACAGTTCAGGGCGGCGGCACCTATGTCACCGAGTACAAGAGCGAGGTGATGCTGAATCCTCTCATTCCGATGCTCGCGCTCGATCTTACCGATGTCTACGACGTGCTCGAGTACCGCAGAATCGTCGAGTGCGGCACTGTCGCCATCGTGGTGGACAAGGCCGATGCCGAAGATATCGAACGGCTTGAGACAACCTACCGAAACATGAAGGCCCACGTGAATGATCGAACCATGTTCGCCGACGCGGATCTCGAGTTTCACCTCGATCTCGCCAAGGCAACCAAGAATCCCATCATAATCAAGATCAACGACATCATCAGGAGCATTCTCATCAACTCGATGGACAATATTGTCGCGTCGCTCGGGGTTGAGGATGGGCTAAACTACCACCGCTGGATTCTCGACGCCATTGAGGCGAAAGACCGCGAGAAGGCAAAGCACCTCATGGAAGTACATATCGATCGCACGATCGCGCGCCTCAAGGCGCATGAGAAGAGTATGCGCGAAATAGAATCGCGCGGAAATGAAACACCTGGCGCACAGCCAGGCCAGGAGTAAAGTATGGCGTCGAAAGAAACTGTAACGCGGCTGAGCCGAATCGCCTACGATCTGAGAGAGAATATCGTGAGAATGATCGGAGTCGGTAAGGCAGGCCACCTCGGTGGTTCATCTTCGCTCGCGGAAATTGTGACGGCGCTCTATTTTGAGCACATGCGCTACGACCGCAAAAATATTCGCGACCCGAATCGAGATCGATTTGTGCTTTCGAAGGGCCACGCCGTGCTCGTGCAGTACGCGGCGCTCATCGAGCTTGGGGTCATCCCCCGCGAAGAGCTCACGAAGGTGAAGACCCTCAACGGCATGCTGCAGGGGCACCCCGATATCGACAAAACGCCCGGACTTGAGGCCGTAACGGGCTCGCTGGGTCAGGGGCTCTCCATCGCGCTTGGCATGGCGCTCGCGCTGCGGCTGGACAAGAGCCCCGCGCGCGTCTTCGTGGTTATGGGCGATGGCGAATTGTCCGAGGGACAGCTCTGGGAAGCGGCCATGGCCGCGCCAAAATACGGCATCGACAATCTCGTCGGCTTTGTCGATCGGAATCGAATTCAGGCCACAGGCCCAACCAAGGAGATCTTCGACATACCCGAGATCGAGGAGAAGTGGAAGGCCTTCGGCTGGAATGTGCTTACGATCGACGGCCACGATGTGGTAGCCGTGCTCGGCGCCCTGGAGAAGGCTGCCCAGACGAAGGGCAAGCCTACGGTGATTATCGCGAACACTGTGAAGGGCAAGGGAATCTCGTTCGCCGAGAACACCGCGGCGTTCCACAATGGAATCATGAGCCGCGAGCAGTACGATACCGCGTTGGCGGAGATCGAAGCCGCTCGCGCGGCGCTGGCCTGAAGAGTGGAGGAATAGAATATGGCGGTATCGAACAATTTACGAACAGCGTACGGAACCGCGCTGGTGGAGCTTGGTACAAAATATCCAGACGTCGTCGCGCTCGAGGCGGATCTCGGCAAATCAACACAGTCGGTGATGTTCAAGGCGGCATTTCCTGAGCGTTACTTCGAGATGGGGATCGCGGAGCAGAACATGACTTCCACCGCGGCGGGGCTCGCCCTGTCAGGCAAAATGCCTTTCATCAACACATTCGCGGTGTTCGCGTCGGGGCGCGCCTACGACCAGCTTCGCAACTCGGTCTGCATCCCCAAGCTCAATGTGCGCATCTGCGGCTCGAGCTCGGGTCTCTCCGACTATGGCGACGGAAAGACGCACCAGTCGATCGAAGACATGAGCATCATGCGAGCGATTCCGAACATGACGGTGGTCTGTCCCGCCGATTCGATCGAGGTCGCCAAGCTCATGGACTGTTTGCATGATTACCGGGGGCCTGTCTACATCAGAATCAACCGAAACGATCTTCCGCTCATCTACCCCGAGCGCGAGGAGTACCACATCGGCAAGGTGACGAAGATGCGCGACGGACACGACGCCGCGGTGTTCGCCTGCGGCGTGATGGTCTCCAAGGCGCTTGAGGCGGCGCGCGAACTTGAGCGCGAGGGCATCTCGCTGCGCGTGCTGAATGTGGGGACGATCAAGCCTCTGGACCGCGAGGCGGTAATCGAGTATGCCAAGGGAGTGCGCGCGATTGTGACCGCTGAGGAGCACACGATAGTGGGAGGTCTTGGCTCGGCCATTGTTGAGGCGCTGCGCGCGGAACGACACGCCCCGGTCGAATTTCTCGGCGTGAAGGACTGCTTTGGCACATCGGCTGAGAATTACGATCTTATTCTTGAAAAGTACGGTTTGACATCAAAGGCGATTGCGGAGAGCGTTCGTTCTCTGCTGGTGAAATAACTTCCAACGAAAGACATCTTGCGAGAACAGAGGGAGGCAGGCGATGGAGCAGGGAAATGCGCCCGGTGGTTTTATCGGAAAACTGCGAGGTGGCATCGAAAAAGTGTTGAATGTGATCATCAGCGTAATGCTCGCGGGCATGGTGATCATCGTCTTCAGCAATGTAATTGCCCGTTATTTTCTCAACGCCGCGCTTGCGTGGTCGGATGAGGTGTCGAGGTTCATGTTCATCTGGCTCGTATTTATTGGCGCAGTTGTAGCCTATATGAAGAATGACCACTTGGGCCTCGATATTTTACTCAAATATCTGCCGAAAAAGGCGTCTCAGGTCGTGGTGCTCATCGCCGATCTGCTCGTGCTCTTCGCGCTCGCGGTGCTCCTGAAGGGCGGGATGGACATGACCTTGGATAGCTTTGCCTCTGGCTGGGTCTCATCCGCGGTGCAGCTGCCCTACGGCTATATCTACATGGTAGGCCCGATTAGCGCTTTCTGCTTGATCCTTGAAGGACTCTTGAAGACAGCGACCGACGCGAAGGTCGTGTTTTCAGTCCAAAAGGGAGGAAAATGATGCTCACATTATTTCTGGTCGCGCTCTTCGGTTTCGTGCTGCTGAGCGTCCCCATCGCGTTCGCGCTCATTCTTACCGCGCTCGTGCTGATGGCAGCGATGCACGTAGTCAGTCCGGCTCTTCTTATACAGAATATTTTCCGGGGCATCGACAGTTTTCCCCTCATGGCGATTCCCTTTTTCCTGCTCGCGGGCGAAATTATGAATGTTGGCGGAATTTCGAAGCGGATCGTATTTTTTGCGAAAGCGCTTCTCGGGCATGTGCGGGGTGGTCTCGGCTATGT
>JAKALZ010000037.1 GCA_021813065.1 bacterium | reverse complement strand
CGCCAACCTAGAGGAGCATAGCCAAGAGGTTGAAGTCTACGTCAAGCTTCCGAAAAGCTTTTACATCAATACCCCTGTCGGAAATTACAGCCCCGACTGGGCCATCGCCTTCCATGAGGGGAAAGTTAAGCACATCTACTTTGTCGCGGAAACCAAGGGCGACATGTCCTCGCTGGAGCTGCGCAAAATCGAGGAGGCGAAAGCCCACTGCGCACGTGAACATTTCCGCGCCATAAGCGGCGAGAACGTGAAATACGACGTGGTCGATAGCTACGACAGGCTCTGGGAGCTGGTGAGCGGGTAAGCAATCAATCGGGATGGCGCAATGCTTGACGGCGGAAGAGGGTGACAAGATCGTTCCCATCATATTATTCTAGTGTAGAAGCGTGAGGAGCGGCTAATGCGAATAGAAGCCATTGAGATAAAGAATTATAGAATTTTTCGCGATGTAAAAATTAGTAATCTGCCACGCATGACAGTCATGGTTGGGGCGAACGGCTCAGGGAAAACTACCCTTTTTGATATTTTCAGCTTCTTAAAAGAATCGCTCTCGCAGAATGTCGCTCAAGCGGTTTTAAGGCGCGGCGGTTTTCACGAGCTTATCAGCCGAGGAGAAGAAGGAACGATAGGCATTACCGTCAAGTTCCGTGAAAGCGGTGGCCGCCTGGCGACCTATAGTCTGGAGATCGCCAATGATGGCGGGAAGCCAGTAGTTGAACGCGAAGTTTTAAAATTTCGCCGCGGACAATATGGACAACCCTGGCATTTCGTTGACTTTTCCCGAGGGAGAGGCGCTGCTATCACCAATGAAACGGCGTATGGAATGGAAGGCGCTGAAGCGGAGAGAAAAGAGTATATCCTCGATGACCCTAGCATACTCGCGATAAAAGGGCTTGGCCAATTCAAAGAATTTAAAGTAGTAGCCGATTTTAGGGGGCTCATCGAAGATTGGCAAATTTCCGATTTCCACATTACTGACGCCCGACAGAGCCCTGAAGCTGGATACGCTGAGCACCTATCGTCGCGCGGCGATAATGTGGCGCAGGTCGCAAAATATCTTTTTGAAAACCAGCCACGCCAATTCGAGCACATACTTGAAATCATGCGACAACGTGTGCCTGGTATCAGCCGGGTTGAAGCACAGCCAACAGTCGACGGTCGCCTTGTGTTGCGATTCCACGATGGAAGTTTAAAGGACCCGTTCATCGCTCGATATGTCTCGGATGGAACAATCAAAATGTTTGCGTATTTAGTCCTATTATATGATCCTAAGCCGCATCCTCTTCTGGCGATAGAAGAGCCTGAGAATCAACTTTATCCTGAACTGCTTCACGAGCTCGTTGAAGAATTTCGCGACTACTCGCGACGTGGCGGTCAGGTGTTCGTATCTACCCATTCGCCGGATTTCTTGAATGGTGTTGAACTCGATGAAATATTCTGGCTTGTTAAAAAGGATGGCTTTACCACAGTCCAAAGAGCCTCTGAATACGAACTGCTAAGGAATCTTATAGCCGAAGGAGACTTACCCGGTACGCTTTGGAAACAGGGGCTTTTTGAGGGAGCTGAGTCGCGATGAGCCGCCTTGTCTTCCTACTGGAAGAATACTCAATGAAGGTTCTTCTTGATGGATTGATTCCAAGGTTATTTCCCGAACTTCCATTTTTATGCATTTCGCACGAGGGGAAGCAAGAGCTTGAATCTTGGTACATCGGTGACCCTGATGCTATGGCGGAAGCTTTCGACGATCCACGACTAAGCTCAATCGGAACCAGGGCGGTTTATAGGGACCCGGATGCGGTGCGGAAGCCCTCCTCTGAAATCAAGAAACTTGTGCCACGCTTCCAGAAAGTGTCTGGCGCACGGAGTATGGCCTCGAAGCTCTCTATCCGCCGCAATATTTCGAAAAGCTTCCAGGTTGTCATGAAGAGTCTCGCACAATTCAATAATGAAGAGCCAATTTCAAAAGTCTGTTACTTCTGAAATTGGCTTTGCATTTGCTCCGTTTTCGTTGAAATCGTGCGCAAATGCCGCACTACAAAGTTATTCTTTCAAAACTCGTCCGACTTTTGAAAGAATCTCTTGATATATTTTTTTGACTTTGGAGGTTTGGTCTATAGTGAACATTATCGCGAAAACCAGCGAGGAGGCCATCGAATGCATCGCATCGAGGTGAGAGTGTGCATGGCGACGCACTGCCATTTCGCGGGAGCGGAGACGATTGTCGAGATGCTCGAGGATGATGCCGACCTCGCGGAGTTCATCGATGTTCTGTGCGTTCCCTGCATGGAGAAAGCCTGCGAGAGCGGACACGACTCTCCGGTAGTGGAGGTTGGCGGGCAGAGGCTGATGCGCGCCACGCCTGAGCTTGTCATCGAAAAAATCGAAGAGATAGTGACGGGCGCGATTACAGGGGCGAGCACGGGGGCGACGCGAAGCGAGGCCCGCCATGCCTGAAGTATTCGAACGAATGCGCGGGCTCTACACGCCCTGCACCGATATCCGCAGAAAGATTTTCGTCGGCATTACGCGCTTTGTGCTCGAGCGCAGGAAGCCCGAAGATATCGAGAAGCTGCCCTTCAGCATCATCGATATGCGCACGCCGACCTACCGCTGCTGCTCCTACCGCGAGCTTTCGATCGTGCGCCAGCGGATCAGGCTCGCCTTCGGCCTCCCCCTCGTTGAAGAACTCGACAACATGCCGATCTCCGAGGGCATTGAAAAAGCCTTTACCGAGAAAAAGGTGCTCGCGGCGCCGATTGTCAATGTAATACGAGCCGCGTGCGAAAAGTGTCCCGAAGACCAGGTGATCGTGACCGACATGTGCCAGAAGTGCATGGCGCACCCATGCTCGATTGTCTGCCCGGTAGGCGCGATCTCCTTTCCGAATGGCGGAAAGGCTTTTATCGACCAGAGCACATGCGTAAAGTGCATGAAGTGCGTCAAAGCCTGCCCCTACACGTCCATTACGCGGATGGTGAGGCCATGCGCCGCCGCCTGCGGGGTGGACGCGATTCACTCCGACGAGTTCGGCTACGCCGAGATCGACCAAGCCAAGTGTGTCAACTGCGGGCTTTGCACCGTGTCCTGCCCCTTCGCGGCCATTTCGGACAAAACGGAGCTCGTGCAGATTCTCCATCAGCTCATGGGGCCTGAAAAGCAGCGGCCCTACGCGATCATCGCGCCGTCTTTCGTGGGCCAGTTCGGGCGGCTCGCGCAGCCGGGCGCGATTTTCGCCGCCATCAGAATGGTTGGGTTCCGCAATGTCGAAGAAGTGGCGTACGGCGCCGACTGCGACACCCTCCTCCTCGCGGACAAACTCGCGCGCGGTCTCGCGGAACAGCGGCGCGCGGGGTCCGCGCAGGCAGAGTCGGTCGCTCTCGAGCCTGACAAAAAACCTTCCCTCCGCTTCCTCGGCACCTCCTGCTGCCCCTCCTGGGTGCAGACCGCGCGCCGCCACTTTCCCGAATACGCGGATAACATCGCCGAGAGCTTCACTCCCATGGTCGAGACTGCCAGACTTATTAAGAAGAAAGAACCTGACGCGAAGGTTGTGTTCATCGGTCCCTGCATCGCGAAGAAGGGCGAGGCGCTCGAGCCCGAAGTGCGGCCCTTTGTCGACCACGTGCTGACCTTCGAGGAGCTCGCTGCCATCTTCGTCGCGAAGGACATCGACCTCGCGGCGATTCCTCCTGATCAATTTCCGAAGGGCGCGAGCGCCCTCGGTCGCGGCTACGCGGTGGCGGGCGGGGTGGCGGGCGCCATCGCGGAGACGGCCGAGAAAAAATACGGCGTGCGCGACCTCGCGGTGGCAAAGGCAGATACGCTGCGCAATTGCCGCGCGATGCTCGCCGACATCAAGAACGGAAAAATCAGGGCTGAACTCGTGGAAGGCATGGCCTGCCCGGGCGGTTGCGTTGGCGGACCTGGCACGCTCGCGGCGCTCACTTCAGCAAAGATCGAAGTAGGCAAATTCGCGGGCACGGCGAGCGCGCGGCTGCCGGAGTGCCCCGCAGAATAGGCGGCGCTCACGTGAGCACCTGCGCGCTCAATCGTTGAGCCCGATGCCATCGAGAATCCGTGGAATGCTCTTCTCGATCCGCGATTCGCGGGTGGCGGACTGCTTCGGCGCGGCGAAGAAAAGCAAGTAGGCCCGCTGGCGCCCCGGCGTGAGCGCCTCAAAGGCCGCTTTGAGCACGGGGTCTTCGCTCAGCCTGCGCTGGAATTCTTCGGGAACCTTGAACTCCGAGGTTTTCTTGAATTCGACCTTCTGGCCGGACTTTTCGACCTCGACCGCCTGGCGAATATACTCTTTGAGGACGGGCGCGAGTTCGACAATTTCCTTGAGGCTCGTGAAACGGATCTGGCGCGAGGCCTGCACGTTGTCGGTCTGAATGACAAGGATTCCCCGCGGATCGGGAATGAGGGCGCCCTTGAAGAACAGCAGGGCACAGTACTCTTTGAATCCGTGGATGAGCACGACATTTTTCCCCTGGAAGGTGTAGCAGGGCTGGCCCCACTTGAGCTCTTCCTCGAGCCCGCACTCGCCGCAGTCGAGGATGATCTCCCGCAGGGCGGCGAACTCATCCTTCCATTTTTTGGTGCCGCTCAACAGCTCGTCGACCTTCGGATTCATGGAGCGCCTCCGCATAGATGCGCAATTATTGTCGATGCGCACTCATTATTGATCGACACAATCGCCAAGGTCAACCGCCGCGAGCGCTCCGTCTGCGTCAACATTTACCGCGACCCTAATTATCAGTATCTTCCCGAATGTTGATTGTGCTTTACATGGAGGTAACGCAATGACATACGGAATTCTGATCATTATCGCGATCGTAATTCTCTTCTTGTTAAGTGGCGTACGGATTGTGCGGCCGACGCATCGTGGTCTCATTGAGGTATTCGGCAAATATCATAGTTTTGCGCAGCCGGGCTTCCACTGGATTCTGCCTGTGGTGGCAAAGATGTTCCGCGTCAACACCACCGAGCAGATGGTCAACGCCGAGCCACAGGAAATCATTACCAATGACAACCTGAACGCGCAGGTGGACGCACAGGTCTACTTCCGCGTGCTGCCCGACGAAACAAATGTGAAAGCTTCACAATATAATGTAAACAATTACCAGCTCCAGATCGTGAGCCTCGCGCGCACGACGCTCCGCAATATCATCGGCACCATGACGCTGAAGAGCGCGAACAGCGAGCGCTCGAAGATCAACACAGAGCTCCTCCTCACACTTCTTAAAGAAACCGAAAACTGGGGCATCTCGGTAGTGCGCACCGAGCTCAAGGAGATTGATCCGCCCAAGGACGTGCAGGAGACCATGAACAAGGTCGTCAAGGCGGAGAACGAAAAGATCGCCGCGGTCGACTTTGCCACGGCGGCCGAAACTACCGCGGATGGCCTCAAACGCGCTGAGATCAAGAAAGCGGAAGGCATCAAGCAGGCTGAGATTCTCAAAGCGGAAGGCGAATCCCAGGCGATCAAGCTCGTCAATGAAGCCGCCGACAAGTATTTTGTCGGAAACGCGCAGCTTCTGCGACGCCTCCAGGCAGTTGAGGAGTCTCTGCGCGGAAACGCCAAAATTGTCCTTCCCGCCGACCGCGAACTCGTCAATGTGATCGGCGATCTCGCGGGCGTTGTGCCGCTCACCGCGCCTCGAGCCGCCAAGTAAAAAATCTCCCTTCTTTCCATTCACCATTCGATTCGCGTGGCGTGAGGATTTATTTCCCCGCGCCACGCGGATTATACTCATGCGGTGCGCATTCGAACAAAATTCTTGGCAGCGCTGCTCATCGAGCTCATCACGTTCGCCGTGCTTTCCGGATTGACTGTGGCGACCTTCGCGCGCGTGCGAGCGATGATGAGCGTGGTGGACAACGGGACATCGCTCGTGTCGATGTCGCGCAGCGTGTACAGCCTTCTCAAGGATGTGGTGTTCGACCTCTTCACTCCGATGTCGTACCAGTCGCTGCGATCGGTGGTGCTAGCGCCCCGCTCGCTTGTGACAGGCAGGGAATTCGCGCACGAGACTGGCCTTTTTAAAGATCACTACCTGGCATTCATGCAAGACCCCACTGTAAAGTACATCCTCAGCCACGACGCCGCGCTTTCGTCCATGTACAAGACTTCGGATCCGCTCGCGATGCAGGCCTTCACCAAGTTCGGGAAGCTGTCGGAGCTGTTCGACCGACTGCGGACAATTTCGCCAGCCTCGGAGACGGCCGACAAGGACCTCTACCAGATCATCCAGGAGAGCAAGGACGAATCGCTGTACTCGGTGTTCGGCGAGATCCGCGACGCGTCGTTTTACCTCAACAATATTTTCGAAAGTTTTCTCAACCGATTCGTGCTCGGCATCCGGCAACGCTCGGAGCACCTCGAGCGATCGGCCATTATCACGCTCGCGGCGTCGATTCTGATGCTCGGCGCGATCATGATGCTCATCGTTTATCTCATAAGCTCGGGAATTATCGCGTCGGTGAAGGATCTGCAGATCGCGATCGGAAGCGTCGCGGAGGGAGATTTTTCCGTCAAGGTGCCAAAGCGGGGCAAAGACGAGCTCGCGGCGCTCGGCGGCGCCTTTGAGCGGCTCGCGGGAGACCTCAAGCGCAATGTGGAATCGATTCCCAGCATCTTGAAGGATGTCAACGAGGCGCTGCCCGAGGAGCCGAACTGGGACGAGATCAACAATATTCTCTCCGAGGCGCTGCTACGCGAGGGCGGCGCGCGCGGCGTGTGCATCTTCTTGCGGCAGCGTGGCATGGTGCAGCTCAGCGCCAAATCGGGGTTCGACCCCCTGCCGAAATGGGAAAAGGGGACATCGCGGCGGCCTGCGCGCGCGGGATTCGCCCTGCCCGACTTGAACGACCGGCTGCTCATCAAGCACATCGCCGCAAGCCGATTCGACTTCGATGGACCGGGCTTCGACCACAGGCTCGCGACGCTTCTCGTCGTGCCCATGGCGATCCGTAAAAAAAACTCTGGCTATTTTCTCTTCGCGCGAGAGGATCGGGCCTTTACAGACCTCGAAATTTCACGGCTCAGCGCGATCGCCGACTACGCCGCGCAGGTTCTGGACAACGTCGAAATGCACGCGTCGCTCGCGGCGAGGCGCGACGCGAGCTTCGAGGCGCTTCAAGCCCAGATCCGGCCGCACTTTCTCTATAATATTCTGACATCGATCATGGCGCTCAACCGGATGGGCGAATCGAAGCGCCTCGAAGAGGCGGTAATCGCGCTGAAGGACATGCTGAGGTACACGCTCGAGCCAGGTCAGTGGACCACGGTGGTCGACGAATTCGCGTTCCTGGAAAAGTACTGCGAGCTTCAGAAGCTGCGCTACGGCGAGCGCTTCGATTTTTCCATCAAAACAGCGCCTGAGTGCGAAGAGGCGCGCATTCCCAAGCTCATCGTGCAGCCGCTTGTCGAGAACGCGTTTATCCACGGCATCGAACCGAAAAAATCCGATGGACACCTATCGGTGTCGTGCGCGTTCATGGAGCCCAACCTTATCATCCGCGTAGAGGACAATGGCCCCGGCTGCGAGCGCGCGAAACTCGAGGAACTCGCGAGTCTCGAGTCGGAGGACGCCCTGCAGCACGCGCGGAGCGGCAGAGTCGGGCTCGGAAACGTGCGCCGGCGGCTGGACCTCGTCTACAAAGAGGCGTCGCTCAGATTCGAATCGACGCACGAGGATGGGTTCGCCGCCTCTATTACCATACCCATGAAGGAGTGCGCCATCGTATGAAGATAATCGTGGCCGACGATGAGGCTCCCGCGCGGTTTTTGCTCGCCTCGTATCTCAAGGATGAAGGGTTTGAGGCTGAGGACATCTTAGAGGCGTCCGATGGCGAAGAGCTTGTGGCGCGTGTGCGACAAAACAAACCGCGTATCGCCTTTGTCGATATTCGAATGCCGGGGCTCGATGGGCTCGCGGCTTTGGAGCGCTGTGTGCCGCTCGCGCCAGAGACCGCCTGGGTTATCGTTTCGAGCTTCGCGGAGTTCGAGTACGCGCGCAGCGCGCTCAGGCTGGGTGTCACCGAGTACCTTGTGAAGCCGGTCAACCCCGCCGATCTACACAACTGCCTCTTTCGCCACCAACTGCTCGCTTTAGGACCCGAACGCGATCCTGTAATCGGAAAAGTCCTCGACCACATCGAGGAAAACTACAACGCGGATGTGTCGATCGGAGATCTCGCCGACATGATGAACCTCACGCCAAACTATCTTTCAAGTCTCTTCCATAAGAAGGTAGGCGAAACATTCATGTCGTATCTAACGCGGGTGCGCGTCACGAAGGCCCGCCAACTTCTGCAGCAAGGAACTATGAGCGTGACCGAGGCGGCCCGCACGGTCGGATACGCCGATGTGCGTCATTTTTCCCGACGCTACAAGGAAGTACTCGGAGAATACCCTTCAGATTCCAAGGCCGACCATAAATCGTAGATTTGCCACACCTCGATTGTAGACGGATATCATTTCGCGTTTTAAAAAATGGCCACATCATTTCACAAGCGATTTAATATTTCTCAGGAGGTACTTTTATGAAAAAAGCTCTGCGAATCACCGCTATTGTGCTGGTGCTCGCGCTTATCGCCACAGGCAGCGTGTTCGGACAGCAGAAGATCCGCATCGCGATGCTGGTTAAAGGGCTCGGAAACGGATTCTTCGAAGCCTGCCGCGACGGCGGCCAGGAAGCGGCCAAAGAGCTCGGGAATGTCGAGCTTATCTACACCGGCCCCTCCACGCCAACCGCCGAGGGACAGATCGAGATCATCGACAGCCTGATCGCCCAGAAAGTCGACGCGATCGCCATCTCCGCCAACGACCGCGACGCGCTCGTCCCGATCACGAAGAAAGCGATGAAGGCCGGCATTAAGGTTATTTCCTTCGACTCCGGCATCTCGAAGGATGGACGCATGGTCGACCTGGTGCCATCCAAAGAAGACCTCATTGGACGCCAGCAGGTGCAGCTCATCGCTTCCCTTATCGGCAACAAGGGCGAGATCGCGATTCTCTCCGCCACCAGCCAGGCAACCAACCAGAACGCGTGGATCGGCTGGATGAAGGAAGAGCTCAAGAAGCCTGAATATTCCCAGATGAAACTCGTGGCGACCGTATACGGCGATGATCTCTCCGACAAGTCCTACCGCGAAGCGCTGGGCCTCTTCGAATCCTATCCGAACCTTCGCGGCATCATCTCCCCGACCACGGTCGGCGTCGCCGCGGCGGGAAAAGCGATTGAGGACAAGGGCCTGAAGGGCAAAGTCGAGCTTACTGGCCTCGGGCTTCCCTCTGAGATGAAGTACTATGTCGACAAGGACATCTGCAAGAAGTTCGCGCTGTGGAACCCGATCGATCTCGGCTACACCGCCACCTACATCTGCTACTCCCTCGTGAAGGGCCAGATCACCGGCAAAGCGGGCGATGTGGTGAAAGCCGGCCGCATGGGCAATATCAACATCGGTCAGGATGGCGGCGCGGTGATGGGCGTTCCCTTTGTATTCGACAAGTCCAACATCGATAAATTCGCCAAGATGTTCTAAACCCGCGGCGAATCATTTCACGGTTTCAATGGTCCCCGCCGCACGCGACGGGGACTTCTTTCATTCGCCTGATTTTCCATTCCAGAAAAAGAGGAGCACGCGATTGGACACAAATTTGCTTGAAATGCGCGGTGTATCCATGTATTTCCCTGGCATCAAGGCGCTGGATGAGGTTGATCTCTCGGTCCGCGAGGGAGAAGTGCACGCGCTCATCGGAGAGAATGGCGCGGGCAAGTCGACGCTCGTGAAAGTGCTCACCGGTATCTACAACAGGCCCACCGCAGGCTCCATCGCGTTCCTAGGGCACGAAATGCGCTTCTCGGACACGACTGAGGCACAGCGCGCTGGCATTGTCGCCATCCATCAGGAGCCGGTCATTTTTCCGCAGCTTTCCGTAGCGGAAAATGTGTTTACCGGGCACATGCCGAGGAAAAATGGCACACACCTCGTCGATTGGGGAACAATACGAACGCGGACACGCGAGCTCCTCTCGAAAGTTGAACTCGACATCAACCCTGACACATCGATGGGATCGCTCTCGGTCGCACAGCGCCACATGGTAGGAATCGCGCGCGCCCTCTCGATGAACGCGAAACTCCTCATCATGGACGAGCCGACAAGCGCGCTCTCCATCCGCGAAACCGAGGACCTCTTCAGAATCGTCCGACAGCTCAAAGCTGAAGGTACCGCGATCCTCTTCATATCGCACAAGTTCGAGGAGCTGTTCGCCATCTCTGACCGCTACACCGTGCTCCGCGACGGAAAGAACGTGGGAGCCGGAGTGATGGCCGACACCGACACCGACGCCCTGGTGCGTCTCATGGCGGGGCGCTCCTTTAGCCAGCTCTTTCCGAAACGCTTGTCGGAGATTGGTGAAAGTGTGCTCGAAGTTCAGCATTTTTCATCGGGCTCGCTCTTCAAAGATGTTTCTTTTGAAGTGAAGCGCGGCGAAATTCTCGGATTTTTCGGCTTGGTCGGGGCGGGACGCAGCGAAGTGATGCGCGCGATGCTCGGTCTCGACCCGCTCGATCGGGGTGAAGTGCGCGTGCGCGGCGCCGCGGTGCGTTTCAAGAATCCGCGCCACGCGCTACGCATGGGGATCGCGTATGTGCCGGAAGACAGGCAGACGCAGGGACTCGTGCTGCAGATGTCGGTCGCGCACAACATCTGTATGCCGCAGACAGCCTCGCTCTCCAAAGCTGGTTTTATCGCCAAGAAAGAGGAAGCGCGGCTGACACAGGAGTATGGTTCGAGGATGGAGATCAGGGCCGCGGG
>JAKALZ010000325.1 GCA_021813065.1 bacterium | reverse complement strand
TGAAAAATGGGCTTCGAATTCGGTTGGCACGCTTTTGATGAAATTGAAGTAGTCTCCGCCTTCCAAATATTCGACGACGCTGATGAGAAGGTTGTGGTCGTTCGTGTAGTCGTGGAAGAGCACCACGCCTCTGCTGATGCGCCGGCACTCTCGGTAGAGTTTGACGCGATCTTCCAGAGGCATGCCGTGCGCGACATAAGCCGCGGTTACCAGGTCGTACGACATGTCCGGGATGCCATGATGGCCGAGGATATCGGCAACTGTGCAGCGCAGTCCGTGGTCGCCGGCTTTGGCGAGCATGTTCTCCGCGGCGTCGATGCCGTCGACTTCCCAGCCTTCCGTGCGCAGCGCGGAGGTAAACGCGCCGGTTCCGCAGCCGATGTCGAGTGCTCTTTTGCCATTCGGCTGAGGGAGCGCGCTTCGCCCGAGCTCAAAACAGTGCGCGTAGGAACGGGTCTGGCTCGCCAAAAACCAGCGGTATGGCGTCGCGATCCTGTTGAACAGGCGAATATGGCGTCCGTGTTGATTCATTTTTCTACTATACTCATTTTGCTCGACTGGCGCAGCATGTTGACTCCCTCATCGCGACCAGGCAGACTGAATGCAGTATCAATACTGCCTTGAGAGGCGCCATGCACATCCGCCAACAAAGAAAATCGACCTCGCAAATCACTTTGCGGCCGCGAAGCGCCATACATTCCGCGATACTCGGCTTTGTTATTGTCATCGCCTGCCTCAGACCCGCGCCGCTCGCTGCCGAAAGCCCGCGCGATATAAGCTTTGGCGGCATGATGTGGGGGCTCAGGCAGACCGCCGGGCCTACCGAACCCGGACCAAACACCTTCAGCAATCTGCCCGATCAGGTATGGGTCGATGCCCAGGGCCGTGTGCATCTCACCCTTCAGAAGCGGAACGGGGTGTGGACCGCCTCCGAGATGATGGCCAAACGCGATACCGGCTACGGCACATATCGTTTTACGCTTTCGGGCGCTCTCAAGGCGCTCGATCCGAACATCGTCTTCGGGTTTTTTACGTGGGACAAGGCTCCTGAGGCGTTTAACAGAGAAATTGATGTTGAATTATCTCGATGGGGCGATGAGGCGGGACCCGATGTCTGGTTCACGGTCCAGCCCTACGATGTGGCGGGAAATCAGCACTCGTTCGAATTGCCTGCGGCGCAATCCTACACGTTTGAGTTGCGCTGGCAGAAGGATGTGGTAGACTTCGCGCTTTTTCGCGATGTTGAGGCCTATGCCGACGCTGATGCCGCTGCGACCACTGCGACGCCTGTCGCGCGCTGGAGTTACCATGGCGCCATTCCAGACCCAGGACGAGCGAGGCTCCGCATCAATCTGTGGCTTTTCCAGGGACGGGCACCCAAGGGGTCAGACCCCTATGAGGTGGTAGTTTCGGATTTTTCGTATGCGCCAGATTGAGATATGCAAAAGGAAAGGAGCATTCATGGGCAAGAAGGTCATGGTGATTGGAGCGGGATTGAGCGGACTCGCTGCGGCGGCGCTCCTCGCGAAGCGCGGCCTCGAGGTCTGCGTCTACGAACACGCACATCAGCCCGGCGGGTCTTCAGGCGCCTTCAAACGTGGGAATACCATATTCGATATCGGATCGGCAATGATGTTCGGGTTCGGAAAATCCGGCTTCAACCCGCATTTTCTGCTATTCAACGAAATCGGGGAGGATCTGGAGGTGATCCGGCATCCCGCGATGTATCGGATCCACTTTGACGGCAAGCGCGTGACCTTTCACAACGATGTCGAGAGTTTCCTCGGCGCGCTGGCCGAGCTGTTCCCGGACGAGATCGGAAACATCCGGCGATTCTACGCGCGGCTTGAGTATCTCTACACCAATGTGATCATGAAGGATCCCTCGCTCATCTCGCCCTCAGAAATACCCGCGCGTGAGATGGCTGAAAAATCCAGGAACGATCCGCTCAACCTGTTCAGGACCCTGCCCCTTCTCTTTGGCAACGCGGCCTCGCTTCTCAGGCGCTTCACGAAATCAAAGGAAGTGATGCAGTTCTTCGACAAGCTCACCTCGACCTACAGTTACATCACCATGAAGGAAACGCCCGCCATCATGGCGACAACCATGTTCGTGGAGAACTACCGAAGCGGCAGTTACTACATTCACGGCTCGACCCAGGTCTATACCGGAAAGCTCGAAGAGGCGATCGAAAAATGCGGAGGAACGCTCCATTACAGCGCTTCGGTGAAAAAACTCGAGATTGATGGCGGGCGGATACGTCGGGCGATTCTCGAAGACGGCAGCGTGGTGGAAGCCGATTACTATGTCTACAGCGGCACGGTCTGGAACCTTTATGGCTCGCTGCTGTCTCCCCCAGAGGCGATTCCCAGGAAACTGACGAGAAAGGCGGCGGCCACAATTCCGACGCCGGCCAGCATCGTGCTCTACGCAACTGTCGATAAATCCGTGTTCCCCGCCGACACAGGGCCGATCGAAATGTTGGTCCGCGACACCGACCGGCTTACGGAGTCGGAGATCAC
>JAKALZ010000324.1 GCA_021813065.1 bacterium | reverse complement strand
ACCTCCGACCTTCAGATCCGCAATCTGAAGCTCTATCCAGCTGAGCTATAGCCTCACGAAAAACCGGAGAGGGAGGGATTCGAACCCTCGGTACCCTTTAGAGGTACAACTCCTTAGCAGGGAGCCCGATTCGGCCTCTCTCGCACCTCTCCTCAAACCTACTGGTTCATCCCGGAGCAGGGGGGATTCGAACCCCCGGTACCTTGCGGTACAGCGGTTTTCAAGACCGTCTCCTTAAACCCCTCGGACACCGCTCCAACGTACGCAAACCATTCGGCGAGAATCGACAATACGAGAAACTGGGGCAATTGTCAAGGGCTGGGACGCGCCGGAACCCTTAGGTGTAGGTCGCGTTCGCAACGATCATGCGCGCCTCAGGCACCATTTTCAGACAATGAAGGACCACCGAGCCCGCCGTCAAAGCGCCATCCCTGCCTAGAGCCTCTCCTGATGAGTTCCTTTTCGACAAGGTGCGCGAGAATGTGCTTGTCGAGGGGAGGATGGAGGTCAATGCACTCTTCAGGCCTGAAGTCTGAAGATAAACGCATGATTTCAGTGGCGGGAGGTATCACTTCGAGGCAGTCCGCGAGCAGCGAGGGAAGGCGCGCGGGATGAATCTGGACGATTTCTCCTGCTGGGAAGGAGCGGGCGAAAGCGGAACCCCTCGCGATCCTAAAATCGTGAAATTTTATACCCTCGGTTTCCGTTCGTGCCGCGACTCGGGCGCTCTCGATCATCATCTCGCGCGATTCCCCAGGAAGGCCGAGCATGAGGTGGGTGGTACGCTTGAGCCCCGCGTGGCGCGCGATCTCCATCGCGGCACGATAGGAGGACACATCGTGGTTTCGCTTGATAAAGGAAAGAGTATCGTCGTGCGAAGATTGCAGGCCGAATTCGACCCATATTTCGAGACCGCGCTGGGCGTACTCCGCGAGGAGCGCTGCCTTCGTCGCGTCGAAGCAGTCGGGTCGTGTTCCTACGATTATGCCCTTGAGCGCCTGAGGCGAAACGCGAAGCCGCTGGGCGACCTTGGGCGGCAGCCCCGGACCTCGAGTCTCGTAGAGCTGCCCACACGCGCGCGCAAAGGCCGTGATCGTTTCATCGTAAATCCGCCTCAAGGTTTCGACCGGCGCGTTGGTGCACGTATAGGCTTGGAAATAGAGAAAATAGGCTTGGGCGCCGTATCTTCGGGCCGTGAACTCGAGCGCGCGCGAAATTTGCGCTTCCACTGAAGGGAGTACTGGCCTAGATTTTTGGTATGCCGAAATGTTGCCGTCGGGCGCGCAGAATCGACAACCGCCGAGGAGCCTGTCGTCGCTTCGGTGAGGACAGCTGAACCCCGCGTCGATGCCGAGCCTCCACACCGGCAGGCCGTAGCGTTCTCGCAAAGACGCGGAGTGCCAATGAATTCGCGGTGCTTCAGAGTCCATAACGCCCCGCTCGACCGCGTGAATTGTTCTTTTGCTGACGCATACGCTTATTCTATGGTACCATACAGCCCGATGGTTGAGCGACCTAGAACGAAACGGTTCTATATGATTCGAAAAACGATGCGCGGTTTAATGATTCTATGCGTAAGCGCCATACTCCTCATGTCCTGCGCCCAGAGACCACAGACAGCGATGATCTGGACAGACATCCCGGAACTGGCGATCGCCGCGCAAATCTTTAACAGGGAAAACGATCAATTCGCGGTCGATATCGAATACAAGGCTGAAGCCGCGACCGAACTTAAAAAGAGCAGCGCGCCTCCATCGCTCATAATCGCTAAATATCTGCTCTCCAAGCCAACTCTCAAGCGGTTCGACTCGATCGATGACCTGTTCTCAAAGTATTATCTCAATCCAAACGAAATGTACCCAACGCTGCTCAGCGCGGGCACGCAGGGGACAAGCCACCTTCTCGTGCCAGTTTCATTCGACTGTATGCTTCTCGTCGAAAAGAAGCGCGATGGCGCGAGTTCGGGCGTAACCACGATTGATGTCGCGGCGCTCGGGAGTACCTCGCAGACCTTTACCGAGCGCGTCGATGGCAAACTGAGCGCGATGGGCTTTTCTCCTCGCTGGGATTTGAGTTTCGCGGAAGATTGGCTCCTTGCGACCGGTTCGGGTTTTACGGTGAATTCAAGCTGGAAAGCCAATGAGGCTCCGGAGCCTCACAATACGAATTCATGGCCAATATTGTGGAGTGATGAACATCTGACTTCTTCGATTTCGGAGCTGTCGAAACTGAGCTCTGGCGTGACGACCGAAGAGCAAAATTCATTCTCATTTACCTATTTCAGCAAGCCGGGGTATCAATTGCTCCTCGATGCTCGGATTCTCTATTGGCCAATGAAGGCGAGCGATTACTTCAAATTGCCTTACACGGTGAAGCGGCAGCTCCAGTACAGATACCCAGTCATCGATCAGAAGCTTCTCCTGACACCCGATACTAGGTATATGGGAATTCCCAAAGGAGCTAAGAACAAACGCGCGGCGCTCGCCTTCGCGCGGTGGCTCCTTGTTCCTGACAATCAACAAAA
>JAKALZ010000323.1 GCA_021813065.1 bacterium | reverse complement strand
TTCTCCTTATTTTCTTTTGATCATTTTATTATTGTGAATCATTGTAAACTCAGTCGATTCAAAAAGCAACAGCAAAGTCGCAAGTATTGAGTTCGGGGAGTTTTGCACTATAAAAAAGGGCTGCCCAATTTTGTGGTCAGCCCCTGTGGTTCACCGTACTGGTTTCAGCCCCTGTAGCAGAGAATGGGACAGCGCGCGGCCATCACTTCATCGAGGCGGGCAACGGGCGCGCGGTGTGGCGCTTCGTGCAGCAGCTCAGGCTGAGAGACCGCCTCAGACGCGATTGAGCGCATCGCCTCGATGAAAAGGTCGAGGGTTTCTTTCGATTCCGTCTCGGTGGGCTCGATCATGAGCGCTTCAGGCACGATGAGCGGGAAATACACAGTCGGCGGGTGGAAACCATAGTCGATCAGCCGCTTGGCGATGTCGAGAGTGTGCACACCCTCGGCGAAGTTTCCGCGCGCGACGAATTCGTGCATGCAACGGCGGGCATAGGGAACCGGATAGAGGTCGCTGAGCTTCGTCTTGATATAGTTGGCGTTGAGCACCGCGTTCTCGGCGACACGCCGCAGGCCATCGGCGCCTATCATCAACAGATAGGTGTAGGCTCGCACGAGCACACCAAAGTTACCGTAGAAAGATTTCACTCTTCCGATGCTCTTGTGTGGCATTGCCAAGCGATATTTGCCAGCGGATTCAGAGACGATCGGCCCCGGCAGATATGGCGCGAGCGTCGCGCCGGCGGCAATCATCCCCGCACCAGGACCTCCGCCGCCATGCGGTGTCGAGAACGTCTTATGGAGATTGAAGTGCATGACATCGATGCCGGAGTTCCCTGGCCTGAAGATTCCCGTGAGGGCGTTCATGTTGGCGCCATCGCCGTACACATAGCCTCCGGCGCGGTGCACGAGATCGCATATCTCTTCGATATTGCGCTCGAAGAGGCCCAGCGTGTTGGGGTTGGTGATCATGATACCGGCGACAGTATCGTCGAGCGCGGCGCGAAGCGCGGCCATGTCGATGTTGCCGTCGGAACTGGAGGGAATGGTCTGCGTGGTGAAGCCCGCCATAGTGCAGCTCGCTGGATTCGTGCCGTGCGCTGAGTCGGGAATGAGCATTTTTCGCCGCGCAGTCTGTCCCCTGTCGGCAAGCGCCGCGCGGATCATGAGCACACCGGAGAGTTCGCCGTGGGCACCCGCCGCCGGCTGCAACGAGGATGCGGTAAAACCTCCAATCTCGCAGAGCGCGCGCTGGAGTTTGTACATCAGCTCGAGCGCGCCCTGAGCCTGCGCCTCTTCAGCGAGAGGGTGCAGGTCCTTCCAGCCCGGGTTGGCGGCAGCCGCCTCATTGATCTTTGGATTGTACTTCATCGTGCAGGAGCCAAGCGGATAGAACTCTGTGTCGATCGAGTAGTTCTTCTGGGAAAGGCGCGTGAAGTGGCGCACCACCGTGAGCTCGTCAAGCTCAGGCAGATCGAGTTCGGTCCGCGCAAGGTCGGCGGGAAGCTTGAACGAAGGTACATCGATTTTCGGGAGCGAACACCCTACTCGTCCCGTTCGTGATAGTTCGTAGACGAGAGGCTCGTCGCGCATGTTGATCGTATTCATCGTGAGGCCTCCTTCAGCGCGGCGACAAGCCGGTCGATCTGGTCCTTCGTATTCATTTCGGTGACGCACACGAGAAGCTCATTCGGCCGTTCGGGATAATAGCGAGAGATAGCGAGGCCCGGCATGATTCCCTTCGTGTTGAGCGCCCGCACAATATCGGCCGCGGGTTTTGGCGTCTCAACGAGGAATTCGCGGAAAAAGCGCGCATTCTTTACGCGGTAGCCTGAGAGTTCAGCCACGCGCGACGCTGCGTAGTGCGCCTTGTCGTAGGATTGTTTCGCGACTTCGCGGAGACCAGCCTTGCCGAGGATGGCTAAGTGAATGCAGGTCTGGAGCATGCTGAGGCCCTGATTCGAGCAGATGTTCGAGACAGCCTTCTCGCGGCGGATATGCTGCTCTCTGGTCGACAGCGTGAGCACGAAGCCGCGCCTGCCCTCCTTATCCTTCGTTTCCCCGACGATGCGACCGGGCATCTTTCGCACCAGCGCGTCCGTGGTGCCCATCATGCCGAGGTACGGACCGCCGAAGTTGAGGGAGTTTCCGAGGCTCTGGCCCTCTGCGGTAACAATGTCAGCGCCCTGCGCTCCAGGACTTTTGAGAATCGCGCACATGACGGGGTCGGTGTGCACGACACAGAGGGCTCCCCTCTCGTGCGCGAGGGCAGCGGCCACTTCGACCGACCACAGCTCGCCTGAGAAGCTGGGGTAGGCAATGACGATCGCCGCCGTGCGCTCATCGATGGGCGCGCGGGCGGGATCGCCTTCATACCGCGCAAATTCGATCTCAAAGGAGGTGCAATAGGTCGCGATGACCTCTGCGTACTCGGGGTGAAGGTCTACGGGCAAAAGAACCTTGTTTCTTCCTTCCCGCGCCTTCCATGCCATGAGGACTGCCTCGGCGAGGGCTGTCGCTCCATCA
>JAKALZ010000322.1 GCA_021813065.1 bacterium | reverse complement strand
ATCATGTCGAACTGGTCGTACGGATACCACCTCGTCGAGCCGTTCCTCGCCACGCCCCTGACGCCCGATACCTTCCTCTCTCGCGCCAGCGCGTCGTGGATCAATGGGCGAATCGATTCGACTCTCTCGCTCGAGTACGCGATCAAGGGATCGCAGAGCGGCGACAAGACCTACGACACCTCGACGCTCGACGCCTCGAAGTGGCTCGGCCCTTCAGCGCCCACGACCACTGAGATCACGCTCAAGCTTGAGGGCGACTATCGGCTCGACGCCCGTTCGGTCGTGTCGGCAGGAATAACCCTAGGGCTCAAGCCCACGGGAACCGAGATCAGTCTGTCCGCAGGGTATGGCCGACAGCTCGGCAACGGGCCTACTGAGCGCTGAGGTCGAGGCGCGGCGGTGACAGCTGCGGCACGTCTATCCACCTGCGCCCGCAGTCGTGCGCCGCGTTCGACCCGATGGGAGCGCTCACTCCGCCGCCGAGCGCTCCCAGGCAAAGTGGGCGCGATCCTTGCGCAGAATCGTCTGAGGATTTTTCCAGATGCCGTAGCGGTTCCAGAGCGCGGGCGTGAAGTATGAGAGCGGCGGCTGGGTGGAGGAAGCTTGCGCACCAGCCGCGCCGCCCTGCGCGGGCGCTATCGACAACGAGGGCGTGGAGGACAAGGGCGCTCCGACGCTGCCTTTGCTGCCTGCACTTACGCTGCTCGCCCCGCCCTGCCCCTCGAGCGCGAAGAGGTGATTCCAGCTCACCACAGAAAAACGCAGGGGCGCCGCGAACGCTCCCTTCTGCGAAACAATCTCGTGCGTCACGCTGAATTTTGAGGCGTCGTAGTGCGCGGCAGTCTCGTAATCGATCTGGATAATCGCGCCGCTCGCGGGATCGATCGCAAGGCCAATCGCCTCGATGTCGCCGGGACCGAACATCAGATGCTGGAGCGAGAGCCCTCCCGTGTAGAGGTATCGACTGAGGAAGGCGCCGAAGCCAGGCGCGCGGTTCTCCTCTTTGGCCCAGAGTGGATGGTACGCGATGTGGATGATGCCTGCTTCGTCCTTCGCGGCGCGATAATACAGCGCGAGGATGGCCCCGTATTGCGCCGGGCAGTCGAATATTGGCTGATAGCGCGCGGCGAGCGCGTCATCGCGGATCGGCAAAAAGCCAGCGGGTGGCGCTTCTTTCTTTCCGGCAGGGAAATAGGCAATAAAAAGAATTGCTGCCACCACGAACGCGAGCAGAGCCAATAATATCCAGCGCGCTCGATGTATGCCCCGTTGCGACCCGCCTCGCTGAACCGCCTCACCATCCCGATTGCCCATACCGCCTCCTGTATCCGCAAAAACAATGTAACACCATGCGACACCTGGAGAATCACGCGCTGGCCTTACACAGGTTCCGCGCAGGCAACATCCAGCAACAATGCGCGTTGCCCCTCTTTCAACTCGCGATGAATTCCTTCCGTGGCCGTCCTCGCAGCTCCAGCACCATGCCCGCGAGCGACAGCGCCGCCGCGACAAGCACCACCACGCGGAAACCGCGCAGAAAGAGCGCGACCTCGATGCTCCCCGCACTGATGTTTTCGACGCGTACATTGGTGAAGAACGTAAAGAGCGACACGGCGAGCGTCGTGCCAGCGACCATGCCGAAGTTGCGGAAAAAGGCGCTCAGGCTCCCGGCGATCCCCAGGCGGTCGCGCGGAGCCGCGCCCATGACACTCGAATTGTTGGGCGACTGAAACGCGGCGCCGCCGATGCCGAGGAGCACGATGATTCCGCCGATCAGCGCCACGGAGCTCGAGGGCACAAGGAGCGCGAGGAGAGTGAGCGCAATGGCATTGATGAGGAGTCCTCCAACGGTGAGCGGGCGATAGGTGATTCTGTCGGAGAGAGCTCCCGCGATCGGGGCGAGCACCGCGGTTACCACGGGGTACAGCGACATGAGCGCTCCCGCCTGAAGTACGCCCATACCTTTGGCGTTTTGAAGGAAAAAGGGCATGAAGAAGGTATAGGAGAAGAGCGCCATATACGATAGCGAGGAGATCGAGACCCCAATCGAGAACGCCGGGTTCTTCATGAGCGTGCTGTCGACGAGAGGATCGGACCCGCGTTCGGCGTGGAGAAACGCGTAGAAGAGCGCGAGCCCGGCTGCTACGATGCCGAGCGAGACCGCTGTGGAGAACATGCCCTGCTGAAGCGCGAGCATTCCCGTGAAGAAAGCAATGATCGCCGCCGAAAAAAGCGCGGCTCCCGAGGTGTTGAAGCGAGCGGGGACTCTGCTCCCTCTCGATTCGGGCATGTTGACCATGGTGAGAATCACCCCAAAAAGGCCCACCGGCACGTTGATGAAGAAAATCGAACGCCAGCCCGCGATCTGCACGAGGAGACCGCCAAGGCTCGGCCCCAAGAGACTTCCCACTGAAACGACCGCCCCCACGAAACCAAGCGCTTTCCCGCGTTCGTTGGGCGGAAAGGTCGATGTGACGATGCCCTGCACGAGCGCGATCGCCATGGAGCCGCCGATTGCCTGCACGATCCGCGCTCC
>JAKALZ010000321.1 GCA_021813065.1 bacterium | reverse complement strand
GGTGGCTACTGCAGCAGTAGCCACCGATGGGGAGAACGCCAAGCCTCCACTCGGTTCTTTTTCCATGTTTGGTGAGAATGGCTGGTCCCCAACCGATAGAAAAAGCTTCTACATCAACGCCTACGATGCGCGCGATCACGAAGTGTCCAAACTCGTGCACAATAACCACGAGCGAGAGACCGATGAGTCCAAGCAGAATGGTGATCATGCCAGATGCCCCATAAAATCAGCGGTAATAGCGCGTGCCTTCATATCGGTATCGAATATATCCTCGAAGGACCTAATCGGCAAATTCCAGTCTCGCTCAAGCACCCTCGAGACTAGCTCCGCGATCCTTATAAAACCAAGAAGCCCCGTGTCGAAGCTATCGACCGCGATTTCGTTGGCGGCATTGTACGCGATGCACGCAGCTTCCCCCATGTCGATCGCGTCGCGCGCGATCCAGAGCATAGGATACCGTTCCTCTTCCGGCTCAAAAAATTCCAAAGCTTTGCCTGCGAGATCCGCGATACCGAATGGCGAAGTCTCTTGTTGCGGCCAGAACAGCGCCTCGTGGATAGGTAACCGCATATCGGGCTTAGAAATGTGGGCGAAATGCGCGCCATCGAGCGTCCTCACCATCGCATGAACATAGCTCTGGGGATGAATGAGCACATGAATGTTCTGCTGTGGCATACCGAATAACCGCGAAGCCTCGATGAGTTCGAGCCCCTTGTTCGCCATGGTGGCTGAGTCGATTGAAATTTTTCTGCCCATCTTCCACACAGGGTGCCGGCACGCGTCATCGGCTGTCACGTGGGGAAGCTCATCTAAGGGGAGTGTCCGGAATGGGCCACCAGAAGCGGTGATTGTCAGGTCTGTGATGATTGAGGCGCCGATGTGGCGGATCAGTTGAAAGAGTCCCGCATGCTCGGAGTCGACAGGAATAATATTTCTAGAGCGCGCATCCGCGAGACGCTTCAAGAGCCGATAGCCCATTACAATGGACTCTTTATTCGCGAGCGCGAGATCCTTTCCATATCGCAGCGCCAGTACCGAAGCTGAGAGCCCCGCCGCTCCGGCAATACCATTCACCGCGATATCCGCGTCCGTGGAAGAGAGCAGGTCTTCAAGCGCGGAGGGGCCAGTCCATTCGGCTCCTTCCGGAGCGTCGCGCGCGCTTCCAGTCCATCCGGCTTTAGCGAGAGGAAATTCGCGCTTCAGCGATTGGAGCGTGTGGCCGTCGGTGTGGACTGTAAACGCCACAAGCTCGAGTTTGTGCGCGCGCTCCGCGCTCCGCCGAATGACATCGATTGTCTGTCTGCCGATTGAGCCAGCGGCCCCGAGTACAACGACGCGCTTCACACTTGATGAATTCAAATAATCAACCTCGCCGAATTAGAGCCCGAACAAATGGAACATGAGCGAAAACACGACAAAAAAGGGAGCGCTGAAATAGAGGCTGTCGAAGGAATCCAGCACGCCGCCGCGCCCTGGCACGATGAAACCCGAATCTTTCGCGCCTGCCGCGCGCTTCAACGCGCTCTCAAAGAGATCGCCCGCTATCACAAAGAACGCCATCCCCACACCAAGCGCGATGCTGAGCGCCACCATAATCGCGGGCCCTGCATACGGCGCGGCGTCAAGGAGTCCAAGCGTGATGAACGCGGCAGCGATTGAACCGAGGCTGCCTCCAAGGAATCCCGCGAGGCTCTTATTGGGCGAAACCTCAACGATATTTCTCCGCTTTCCTAAATATTTACCAAAGAGCCATGCGAGACTGTCGTTTCCGAGCGTCAGCATGGCAAAGCTGATGATGGCATTGCGCGCCTCGGGAAACCCCGCGGCGATGAGCATGAGGAGGCTCGGAAGGAAGGCTGTATAGAAGTAAGCAAGGGAAATCGCGCCAGAGAGTTTTAGCAGTTCAGGAAATTTCTCCTTTTTTGAGAAACCGAGCGGTGCCAGGAGCGCGCTGAGAAGCACGGCGAAGCAGAGCAGCGTTATTTCTATCGTGCGGGCAGGTTCCACGTGGGCGACACAGAGTGCGTACACCAGCGCGGACTGTGCGAGCCCTACCAGCGAATTCCAGATGCCGGGGTCAGCGAGTCCTCCCGCAGGGAACATTTTCCGCACCTCATGGGAGGACAGATACTGAACCGCCAGGATGAGCGCGGCAAGCAGTACATAATGCCCGAAAGGCATGAAAAAAAGCACAATCGCGAAAATAGGTATGCCAATGAAAAATAGAAGGAGTCTTGCTTTGGTATTCGCGTTCACCGTGCGTCCCCAAATCGGCGTTCTCGCCGAGCGTAGCTTTCGAGCGCCTCGCGGAAATCCTCAGGCGTGAAATCGGGCCAAAACTTTGGAGAGAAGTAAAGTTCGCTGTAGGCTGATTGCCACAGGAGAAAGTTGGAAAGCCGCATTTCTCCGCCTGTTCGAATGATGAGATCGGGGTCGGGCAGTTCTGGATGATCGAGGTGGCTTCGGAGCGCCTCCGTATCGATTGACGCTGTGCGTTTTGACATGACTATGCGTTCCACTGCCCTGAGAATCTCGTCTCGACCTCCATAATT
>JAKALZ010000320.1 GCA_021813065.1 bacterium | reverse complement strand
GAGTCGGTGTTCGCGATTCCCGGTGTCGGGCGCATCTTTGTGCAATCGGCGCTCAACAGGGACTACACCCTCATCATGGGTGAAGTCATCGTCTACTCGTTGATCCTCGTAGTGATGAACTTTGCGGTTGACATCATCTACGGGTTCCTCGACCCCCGCATCTCGTACAACTGAGGAGGAACCAGGAATGTCACGAAAAATCGGAAAAGCCGTCAACGAGTTCAATCAGCAGATGAAACCGGTTTCGCTCTGGGCAGATGCCTGGAAGCGTCTCCGTAAAAACAAAATGGCGCTCATCAGTCTCTGGGTCGTGGGATTCTACGCGCTTGTCGCGCTCACGGCGCCGCTTTTTTCCTTCCTTGACTACCGCACGCAGGTGATCGAGCACTCCAATCTTCCCCCTTCCTTCAGGCCTGCAGGTCAGCTCGTGATCGAGAAACTAGAAGCGCAGAAAGCTCTGATAGAGGATAGGATCAACAACAGCGGTATGACCTCGCTTCAGTCGGATTTGGATCAGACGAATGCTGATCTCCAGTTCGCGAAAGACCACCTCAACGATCCGGTTAATAAGAAAGTCTACATTTTCGGCACCGACAGCCTCGGCCGCGACATGCTCGCCAAGACTATCTACGGCGCCCGCATATCGATGATGGTCGGTCTCATCGGTACTTTGACAGCGGTTTTTGTCGGGATATTGATCGGCGCGATCTCTGGCTATATCGGCGGTTGGCTCGACAACATCCTCATGCGCTTCGTCGACATCATGTATGGGCTTCCCTACATGCTCATCGTCATCATTCTTATGGCGATGTTCCGTAAGGAGGGCCAGAGTTCGATCTTCATTCTCTTTATCGGCATAGCGCTGGTGTCGTGGCTTACCGTCGCGCGCGTGGTGCGCGGACAGATCATCAGCCTCAAGAATTCGGAATTTGTCGAAGCCGCGCGCTCGATGGGCGCCAGTACGGGACGCATTATCTTTAGGCACCTTTTGCCGAACACGCTCGGCGTCATCATCGTCTTTACTTCGCTTTCTCTGCCCAGCTTCATTATGAACGAATCCTTCCTTTCATTCCTCGGCATGGGCGTTTCAGCGCCGCTCTCTTCGTGGGGATCATTGGTCTCCGAGGGCGCGAACACTATGGAGCTTTATCCCTGGCAACTTTTGGCGCCGGCCATTGAGATGACGCTGTTCCTTTTCTTCATGAACTTCCTCGGCGATGGCCTGCGGGACGCACTCGATCCGCAGAGCAAGAACCGGACCTGACAAGGAGCCAAAATGTCTGACGAAGTGATTCTTCAAGTAAAAGACCTCAAAACATATTTTCTCGTCGACGAAGGAACGGTAAAAGCCGTCGACGGAGTGAGTTTCGATCTCCACAAGGGCGAGACGCTCGGGATTGTGGGCGAGTCGTGTTCAGGCAAAAGCGTGTCCAATCTCTCGATCATCAATCTTATTCCGTCTCCCCCAGGAAAAATCGCCGGCGGAGAAGTGCTTTTCCACGGGAAAGATCTGCTCAAAATGCCGCAGAATGAGATTCGGGAGATCCGCGGCAACAAGATTTCCATGATCTTCCAAGACCCGATGACCTCGCTCAATCCATTTCTCCGCATTTCTACGCAGATGGTTGAAACAATCATGCTGCACCAGAAACTGAGCCAGGAAGAGGCGAAGGCCAAGGCGATCGAGATGCTGAAACTCGCGGGCATTCCCGCGCCGGAAAAGCGCATCGATCAGTATCCGCACCAGTTCTCTGGCGGCATGCGCCAGCGTGTCATGATCGCCATGGGTCTTTCCTGCAACCCCGAAATTCTCATCGCCGATGAACCGACCAGCGCCCTCGATGTCACTATCCAGGCGCAGATCCTCGAACTCATGCAGGAGCTGACGAGGAAGCTCGGCACCGCGGTGATTCTCATCACGCACTCGCTCGGCGTGGTAGCCGGCATGTGCGACACGATCTGCGTCATGTACGCGGGAAGAATCGTGGAGCGCGGCCACACCGAAGAGATATTCGAGTCACCAAGGCACCCCTACACGATGGGCCTCATCCGCTCGGTGCCGCGTCTCGATCAGGAGACGAAAAACCGGCTCTACTCGATTCCGGGCCAGCCGCCCAATGTCATCGACCTTCCCGATTGCTGCCCCTTCTATCCGCGCTGCGACAAGGTAAAGGACATCTGCAAGAAGAAGTACCCGCCTGTCGTACAGTTTGAAAACGGCCAGAGCGCATCGTGCTGGCTCTACTCGAAGGAGGGCCAGAATGTCTGATCATACGACACTCTTGGATGTGCGCGGCCTCAAAATGCATTTCCCTATCAAGGCTGGCCTCTTCTCCCGAGTAAAAAACTTCATTTACGCTGTCGATGGCGTCGATTTTCAGGTAAAGAAGGGTGAGACCCTCGGGCTCGTTGGAGAATCGGGTTGCGGCAAATCGACTACCGCCCGCGCGGTCGCGCAACTCTATAAACCCACCGCCGGCGAGGTCTTTTTGAACGATATCGACCTCACCAAGGCCCCGAAGAAGGATCTGCTCGCGGCGCGCAAGAATATGCAGATGG
>JAKALZ010000319.1 GCA_021813065.1 bacterium | reverse complement strand
TGTGCATGGCATTTTCTCCGAGCGCGATTTAGCCAGAAAGATGATTATCAAGAGTCACAGCTGCGAGAATGAGAAGGTCGAGAGCATCATGACCAGCAAGGTCATCTTCGTGCAGCCCGAGACGACGCTCGAATCCTGCATGAACCTCATGACCGAGCATCGTATCAGGCACCTTCCCGTGCTCGAGAACAATAAGGTCACCGGCATCATATCGATCGGCGATGTGGTGAAAGCACTGATCGAGACGAAAGACCGGATCATATCTGAGCAGGCATTCGAGCTCGGCCAAGCTGAGCGAGCCCAGCAGAAGGGCGTGGTGTGAAGTCGCGAATCGCTCCCTCTATTGCGATTTGAAATTTCGGGGTACACTTTCGGCATATCTGAAATTGGGTGAGGGTCAATTATGATCACGCTGAAGCATTTCACTATGTCGGAAGTGCCCGAATTGAGCGCGGCAAAATTTGGCACTCGTCCTGCGCTTTCCATGGTCGCTGGAGCGGTTTTCAGCTTCCGCGATGTCGAGCGCATAAGCCGAGGAATCGCTGAATTCCTTATTATACAAGGAATACGGAAGGGCGATCGAGTCGCGCTGCTCGCTGAGAATTCGCCTCAGTGGGTTATGACGTGGTTGGGAATCGTGAGGGCGGGTGCGATTGTGGTGCCCATTCTTACGGATTTTATACCTTCTCAGATATGCAACATTATCGAGCACGCCGAAGCGTACACTGTTTTTGTCTCCGATAAGCTTCGCGGAAAGCTAGTTGATCTTCCGGCGTCGATCGCGATCCACGATATCCGCGAACCGCACAGTCCATCTGATACTGCGGTGTCCTTCCCCGAAATCGGCCCCGATGATCTTGCCATGATTGTGTACACCTCTGGCACCACGGGCCTTTCCAAGGGTGTCATGTTGACGCACCGCAACATTCTGTCGAATGCAACCGCGTGCAAGACAATCATCACGCTCCGCCGCACGGACAGGCTCCTCTCGATTCTGCCTTTGGCGCACACCTACGAATTCACGATTGGCACTGTCATCGCGCTCATATCGGGCTCGCACATCCACTACCTTGACAGGCCGCCCTCGGCGACGGTGCTCGTTCCCGCGCTCCAGGTCGTCAAACCGACCATTATGCTCTCGGTTCCCCTCGTCATCGAAAAGATTTATCGCAGCAGCATCAAACCGACGCTCGATGGCATGAAACTCTACCAGAGCGCGGTCTTTAAGCCGCTTATCATCCTTTTCGCGGGAATCAAGCTGAAAAAAACCTTCGGCGGCCACATGCGCTTCTTCGGCGTGGGAGGAGCTCCGCTCGCGGCCGATGTTGAGGAATTTCTAAAGAAAGCGCATTTCCCCTATGCGATCGGCTATGGTCTCACCGAAACCGCGCCGCTTATCGCGGGATGCGGACCTCGTACGACATTTCTGCGCTCTACGGGGCCGGCGCTCAAAGGGGTGCAACTGCGCATCGCCGACCCTCATCCCGACACGCATGAGGGCGAAATTCAGGCAAAAGGGCCCAATATCTACAAGGGGTATTGGCGCGACGAGGCACGCACCAAGGAAACCTTCACCGGCGATGGCTGGTTCCGCACGGGAGATCTCGGCTATTTCGACGCGAAGGGCCGTCTCTTCATCCGTGGTCGCAGCAAGACGATGATTCTCGGGGCTTCTGGCGAGAACATCTACCCCGAGGAGATCGAGTCGATTCTCAACCAAGCCCCCGAGGTAGCTGAATCGCTCGTGGTTGAGGATGAAGAGGGGCTCACCGCCCTTGTCTACCTCAAGAGCGAGGTGATCGAGAATCTCGAGGCTCGGATTCAGGACGGCATTGACGCGGCCGGCGACCTTAGTTCGCGCGTGGGGCAGGCCATCGCGAACGCGGAGAAGTCCGTGGCGGGCACCGTGAGTCACGCGGTGAGCGATGCCGAAAAAGCCGCGGAGAACATTCTCGAGCGGATTCGCAGAGAAACGAACTCTAAACTTGCTGGATTTTCGCGCATTCAAAAGGTAAAATTCCATCCCGAACCATTCGAAAAGACGCCGACCCAGAAGATCAAGCGTTTCTTGTACGGAAAGAAGAAAGGCGAGAACTCCGGGATGCCTCCTCAACAGACATGATTCGGATTGCATGAAACATGGTTACGCTGATCGCTCCCTACGCGAAAATGAAGGAACTGGCCGACTCGGTCCTCTACCGCTACGATATTCCTATACGCACCGTGGTCGGCGATCTCGGAGGCGCAATGGAATCCGCGCGCCAGGCCGCCGCCGAAGGTTTTATCATCGTGAGCAGGGGAGGAACCGCGAAGCTCATCCGCGACACACTCGGCGTCGATGTCATCGAAATAGGCATTTCGCAGTATGAACTGCTTCGCATTCTTAAACCCTACATCGGCGCGCGCAAGCGTGTCGCGGTGGTCGGCTTCCGCTCGCTCACCGAACCCGCCGAAAAGCTCTGCAACATCCTCGGTATCCCGGTTTCAGCCTTGCCGGTGGACCACGAGGAGGAGATCGGAGCTCGGATGAAGGCGCTTCAAGAACTGGACATCGATTGCCTCATCGGCGATATGGTGACGATCCGCTCGGCGAAGGGCAT